>CALGFL010000216.1 GCA_937881145.1 uncultured Bordetella sp. | reverse complement strand
CCGGGGAGCCCAGCAGCATGCCTGCGTCGGGCTTGATGTACCAGTCTTCTTCGATGCCTATGACCAAAGGCCAGCGGCGCGCGTCGACGTCCGCGGGCGGGGCGAAGGTGAAGGCCGAGCGGCGGCAGGGCGTAAGCCCCAGGGGCTTGACACCGGCCAGGCTCGCCACGGCATCGCCCCAGGCGCCGGCCGCGTCGATGACGATGGGGGCGCTCCAGGTCCGGTCGCCGGCCGTGGCGCGCCACAGGCCGTCGCGGCGCTCCAGCGCCGCGACTTCGGCATTGCAGACGATCTCGCCGCCGGCCTTGCGTATGCCGCGCAGATAACCCTGATGCAGGGCATGCACGTCGATGTCGGAGGCGTCAGGCTCGTAGATGCCGCCGATCACCCGTTCGGGACGCAGGCAGGGCACCAGCGCGCGGACTTGCGCGGCATCGAGCAGGCGCATGGTCTTCGATACCGTGCGCAGCGTTTCCCATTCTTGAGCCAATTGGGTTTCCTGGCCCGGCTCGGCCACCACCAAGGCGCCGCGCGGCGAGAGCAGGGGCGTCTCCGAGAAGCCCTCAGGCGGCGTTTCGAGAAAGGCACGGCTGGCCATGGTCAACGCGCGCACCTGGGCGCTGCCGTAGCTTTCCATGAAGAGCGCGGCGGAGCGGCCGGTGGAGTGATAGCCGGGCTGGGATTCGCGCTCGAGCAGTACGACGCGGCCGTGCGGGGCCAGCCAATAACCGACCGATGCGCCCGCGATACCGGCGCCGATGACGAGAAACTCTGCGGAGGAATTCATGCCAGCGGCCCTCGGAATGGATGCTTTTGAAGCGCCATGACGCCTGAGCGTGCCGGCGCGCGGGGATCAGTCTTCTCGCCGCAGATGCGGAAACAGGATGACGTCGCGGATGCTTGGGCTGTCGGTAATCAGCATGATCAGGCGGTCGATGCCCACGCCGCAGCCGCCGGTGGGCGGCATGCCGTATTCCAGCGCGCGGATGTAGTCGGCGTCGTAGTACATCGCCTCTTCGTCGCCGGCGTCCTTGGCCTCGACCTGGGCGCGAAAACGCGCGGCCTGGTCTTCGGGGTCGTTGAGCTCGGAGAAGCCGTTGGCGATCTCGCGGCCGGTGATGAAGAGCTCGAAGCGCTCGGTGATGCCGGCGCGCGTGTCGGACGCGCGTGCCAGGGGCGAGACTTCCACCGGGTAGTCGACGATGTAGGTGGGCTCCCACAGCTGCGATTCGGCGGTTTCCTCGAACAGCGCCAGTTGCAGGGCGCCCAGGCCGGCGCGCGACAGCACGGGGCCGTTCACATCGGCGCCCAGCTTCTTGAGTTCGGCCCGTACGAAGCCGGCGTCGTCCAGCTGCTGCTGTGTGTACTGATGCCCTTTCTCGGGCGCGTGCTTGAGTATGGCTTCGCAGATGGTCAGGCGATGGAAGGGCTTGGACAGATCGAGCTCGCGGCCCTGGTATTGCAAGACGGCGCCGCCGGCGGCGGCGACGGCGGCCTGGCGGATCAGCGATTCGGTGAAGTCCATCTGCCAGCGGTAGTCCGCATAGGCCGCGTAGAACTCCATCATGGTGAATTCGGGATTGTGCCGCGGGCTCACGCCTTCGTTGCGGAAGTTGCGGTTGATCTCGAACACGCGCTCGAAGCCGCCCACGATCAGGCGCTTGAGGTAGAGCTCGGGCGCGATGCGCATGAACATCTGCATGTCCAGCGCGTTGTGATGCGTGATGAAGGGCTTGGCCGCCGCGCCGCCGGGGATGGGGTGCAGCATGGGCGTTTCGACTTCCAGAAAGCCCGCGTCCAGCATGAACTGGCGAATGGCGCCCACGGCCTTGCTGCGCGCCACGAAAGTGCGGCGCGTCTCTGGCGTCATGATGAGATCGACGTAGCGCTGGCGGTAGCGCAGCTCCTGGTCGGCTACGCCGTGGAACTTGTCGGGCAAGGGGCGCAGCGATTTGGCCAGCAGGCGCGCCGTGGTGGCGTGCACCGACAGCTCGCCCTTGTTGGTCTTGAAGACCGAGCCTTCGATCGCGATCAGGTCGCCGATGTCCCACTGCTTGAACGCGGCATAGGGCTCTTCGCCCAGCGTGCCCTTGTCCAGATAGATCTGGATGCGGCCGCTGCCGTCCTGCAGGGTGGCGAAGCTGGCCTTGCCCATGACACGCTTGAGCATCATGCGGCCGGCTACCTTCACCTGGATGTTGGCGGCCTGCAGGAATTCCTGATCCTGGTCGTCGTATTTATCGTGAAGGATGGCGGCATGCGCATCGGGCACGAAATCGTTGGGGAAGGCGACACCCGCTTCGCGCAGCTTGGCCAGTTTGGCGCGGCGCTCGGCGATCAGGCGGTTTTCGTCTTGCTGCGCGTCTTGCGGGGCGATCGTTTGTTCGGTCATGTCGGAGGTTTACTTGTAATTGCGGATATCGTCGATTTCGGTGGCACCGAAATCGTCGCGGCCCAGGTAGGCGACCAGGCGCGCGGCCACGTCGGCAGGCTGCGCCAGCGCGCCGCTGGTCTTGAATTCCTGGAACTTGGACAAGGCGGGGAACTGCTTGGGGTCGCTGGCGCGGATGGTGCCCTGCATGTCGGTGTCGACGATGCCGGGGGCCATGGACACGGCGCGCACGCCGCTCTCGCCCTGCTCTTGATTGATCACGCGGGTGTACATGTCCAGCGCGGCCTTGGTGGCGCAGTACACGCCCCAGCCGGCGGTGGGATTGCGGCCCGCGCCCGAGGAAATGTTCATCACGCGGCGCGCGGCGTCCAGGCCCGAGACGGCCTGCACGAAATGCGCGGTCAGCATCATCACGGCGGTGACGTTCAGGTTGAAGGCCTGTGCGATGGCGGGGCCGTCGGTCATGGCCGGCGCAGCCGCCACGGGGTGCACGGTGCCGGCATTGTTGACCAGCAGATAGCGCTTGGCGCCCGGAACGAGCAGGGCGGCCATGCGCCTGGCGGCCGCATCGGCGGCGGCCAGATCGGACAGGTCGACCTGGATCTGTTCCAGCTCGGCGCCGGCGGCCTTGGCCGCGGCGGCCAGGTCGGCGTCGGTGCGCCGGGCCAGGGTGATCAGCTTGACGCCGGGGGCCAGCAGGCCGCGCGCCAGCGCCGCGCCGATGCCGCGCGAAGCGCCGGTGATGACTGCAATCGTGTCGCTCATGTTCGTTCCCTTGTGATGGTTAGATGCCTTGCTTGAGGCTTTCCTGGATGAAGGGATCCAGGTCGCCGTCCAGCACCTTCTGCGTGTTCGAGATTTCGACGTTGGTGCGCAGGTCCTTGATGCGGCTCTGGTCGAGCACGTAAGAGCGGATCTGGTGGCCCCAGCCCACGTCGGTCTTGGAATCTTCCAGCTTTTGCTGCTCGGCCATGCGCTTGCGCATTTCCAGCTCGTACAGGCGCGACTTCAGCATTTGCATGGCCTCGGCGCGGTTGCGGTGCTGCGAGCGGTCGTTCTGGCACTGCACGACAATGCCGGTGGGGTTGTGCGTGATGCGCACGGCCGAGTCGGTCTTGTTGATGTGCTGGCCGCCCGCGCCGCTGGCCCGGTAGGTGTCGATGCGCAGGTCGGCCGGGTTGATCTCGATTTCGAAAGAATCGTCGATCTCGGGGTAGACGAAGACGCTGGCGAACGAAGTATGGCGCCCGCCCGACGAGTCGAAGGGACTCTTGCGCACCAGGCGGTGCACGCCGGTTTCGGTGCGCAGGTAGCCGAAGGCGTATTCGCCCTCGATCTTGATGGTGGCCGACTTGATGCCGGCGATTTCGCCCTCGGATTCTTCCATGATCTCGGCCTTGAAGCCCTTGCGCTCGGCGTACTTGAGGTACTGGCGCAACAGCATGGAGGCCCAGTCCTGTGCCTCGGTGCCGCCGGCGCCGGCCTGGATGTCCAGGAAGCAGTTCAGGGGATCGGCCGGGTTGGAGAACATGCGGCGAAATTCCAGGCCTTCCAGGCGGACCTGAAAGCCGTTCGCGTCGTCGTCGACGGCCAGCATGGTGTCGTCGTCGGCATCGGAAGCGGCCAGCTCGAAAAGCTCGCGCGCGTCGGCAATGCTGGTGCTCAATTCGCTCAGCGTGCCGACGATGTCTTCCAGGGATTTCTTTTCACGGCCCAGGTCCTGGGCGTGCTTGGGATCGTCCCAGACCTTGGGATCTTCCAGTTCGGCATTGACTACATGCAGGCGCTCGGCTTTGGCGTCGTAGTCAAAGATACCCCCGTAGCGCCAGCTCGCGCTGCGCGTAGTCGGCCAAGCGGCTGGCGATCTGATTCTGGCGTTCTGCTTCCATGGGGTTTTCCTGGTCTTTTTTACGATGCGAAACCTGCTATTTTAGCGCGTTAGCTAAATGGCTACCGAAGTTCCGGGCTTCGGCTCGCAGGCCTGTCGGGCCGCGAGGCATTTACACGATTATGGAGACACAAATGGATCAATCCATGCAGGGTATATCGAGTTCATCGAGTACCGAGGAAGACCGCATCTACGCCAAGGTAGGCTGGCGTCTCATTCCTTTCCTGGTGCTGTGCTACCTGGTGTCCTATCTGGACCGGGTCAACGTGGGCTTCGCCAAGCTGCAGATGCTCAAGGACCTGAATCTGAGCGATGCCGTCTACGGCCTGGGCGCGGGGATCTTCTTCCTCGGCTACTTCCTCTTCGAGATTCCCAGCAACCTGATCCTGCACCGCGTGGGCGCCAAGGTCTGGATCGCCCGCATCATGATCACCTGGGGCATCATTTCCTCGGCCATGATGTTCACCAACTCGGCGACCACCTTCTACGTGCTGCGCTTCCTGCTGGGCGCGGCCGAGGCCGGCTTCTTCCCGGGCATCGTGCTCTACCTGACCTATTGGTATCCCAATGCCCGCCGCGGCCGCATGACGACGCTCTTCATGCTGGCCGTTCCGCTGTCGGGCCTGATCGGCGGCCCCATCTCGGGCTGGATCATGTCCTCGTTCGGCGGCGGCGCCCATGGCCTGGCCGGCTGGCAGTGGCTATACCTGCTGGAAGGCATCCCCGCGATCATCATCGGCATCGTTGTGCTGTTCTACCTGGACGACCGCATCGAGAAGGCCAAGTGGCTGACCGATAGCGAAAAGGCCATGCTGGCGCGCAACATCGCCACCGAAAACCAGTCCAAGGAAGAGCCGTCGGTGCTGGTCGCCATGAGCATGCCGCGCGTGTGGATCATGGCCTTCACCTATTTCGCCTTTGTCATGGGCCTGTACGGCGTGGGTTTCTGGATGCCGAGCATCATCAAGGGCATCGGCGTGAACAGCACGCTCGAGATCGGCTTTCTGACCGCGATCCCGAACCTTTTCGCGATCATCGGCATGGTCCTGATCTCGCGCAGCTCGGACCGCATGCGCGAACGCCGCTGGCACCTGGCCATTCCGGCCGTGATCGGGGCCCTGGGTCTGATCTGGTCGACCTCGGCAAGCGGCGTGGTGCTTGCGATGACCGCGCTGACCATCGCGAACATCGGCATCATCACGGTGCTGCCGCTGCTGTGGAGCCAGCCGACGGCCATGCTGAGCGGCACGGCCGCCGCCGCTGGCATCGCGTTGATCAACTCGGTGGGCAACCTGGCGGGCTTCTTCAGCCCCTCTTTGGTGGGTTGGCTCAAGAGCGTCACGGGCTCGACCACCTCGGGCATGTACCTGCTGGCCGCCAGCCTGGTGGTCGGCGCGCTGCTGGCCCTGTCGCAACCGGCCAAGCTGGTGAACAAGTAATCGCTGTTCGCCCCAGAAAAAACGGCGCATCCTCTTGGGGGATGCGCCGTTTTTTTTGAGTGCGCCGATCGAACTCTCGGCGTCGCGTTTCAAGCTTCAAATCGCATTCACGCTTCGAACAGTTGCGCTCCGATGTACGACCCGGGCTTGGCTCCAGGCGGACAAGCGAAGATGGCGCTGCCGACGTGCGTCGTGAACTGATTCATCATGTCGAACTTGGACAGCCTGTCGTTGATCGGAATGAAGCCTGTGCGCGGATCGCTCTGGTGCGCGATGAAGATCAGCCCGGCGTCGTATTCCGTTTCCTGGCGCCAGGGCGGCCAGCGCTCGATATAGAAGTCGGTGCCTTCGTTGTAGGAATAGGCGCGGCGCAGGATCTGCGCGCCATTGTTCAGGGCCTGGTTCGACAGCCTGACATGGGAATTGTCGGGGATGATCGAATTGCCGTCCTTGTCTGCGGCATCCAGATCGATCGGGTCCGTCTCGTGTTTGCCGCCCAGCGGCGCGCCGCTGTATTTGTGGCGGCCGATGACCGATTCCTGGAAGCCGCGCTCCATCTGGTCCCAATGTTCCAGCGTGATGCGGATGCGGCGCACGACCGTATAGGTGCCGCCATGCATCCACACCGGGCTTTCCTCATTGGCCCAGACGAATTTTTTCATCTGGGCGGCATCCTGCATCGGAGGATTGCTGGTGCCGTCCTTGAACCCCATGAGGTTGCGCGGCGTTTGGCCTTTGGGCGCGGACAGAAAGCCCGCCTGTCCCCAGCGCATCTGCGCACGGCCGTAGGCGGCACGGGCCAATTGGCGCACGGCGTGGAAGACGACCTGGGCATCGTTGGCGCAACCCTGGATGAACAGATCGCCGCCTGTCTTCGCGGGCAGCAGCTGATCGCCGTTAAAGCGCGGCAGGTCGACGAGCTGGGGCGGGCGGTGCTTGGCCAGGCCATAGCGGTCCTTGCCGTCGCTCTGCGTGAACATCCCGGGACCGAAACCGAAGGTCAGGGTGAGATTGGAGGCGTCCAGGCCGAGCGCCTCGCCCGAGTCCGCCGCGGGTTTGTCGTCGGGCTCTTTCAAGTCAACGGCCGGTTCGCCGCGCGTGAGGCGGGCCGCCATATCGGTCCAGGTCTTGAGCAGGGCGATGACGTCTTCGCGCTTGTCGGTCGTCAGGTCCAGGGCCGCGACATAAGCGTGGCTTTGCTGCGGCGTGACGATGCCGCCTTGATGCTCGCCGTAGAAAGGCTCGATGTTTCGGGCCGCGGTCGTGGCCGCGGCCGCTTCACGCGCCTGGATGGCGGAGGCGCTCAGCGCGCCCGCCGAGACCGCCGCCGCACCGCCGGCTTTCAGGAAGCTGCGGCGGGCAGGGCGCTGGGGTTTTCCGTCGCGTTCGGAGCTCATTTGGCCAGTACCAGCGTGTTCACATCGTCTTGGACGTAATAGAAGCCGTCGCCTTCGGGCGTCATGGCTATGCCGAACAAGTCGCCGCTGCCCGGAGGGGTCTGGGCTTTGTCGACGTCGATCCAGCGGGCATAGAGCTGCTTGCCGGTCTCGGGGTCGATCTCGACCACCTGGCCGTTCAGCGCGTTGGTGACGAGCAGGTGCCCGTTGGGCGGCATGGCCATGGCCAGGGGCCGGTGCAGCAATCCGTCTTTGGTGAGCGTGCGACCCACGCCCGCGCTGTCGGTGCGGGTGAGCGGATCGTCGATGACGTCGACGCTGTCGCTGATCGCATCCGAGATATAGAGCTTCTTGCGGTCGGGCGAGAGCGCCAGGCCGGTCGGGCCGATCAGGAACACGCCTTTATCCGCCTGCGCGCCGAAGCCGCTGCCGACGACGGTCTGCTGCTTGACGACGGGAGGCTGGCCGGCCGGGATGTCCAGGTCCAGGCGCAGCACGGTGGCTTGCTTGACGACGGGCGGCTCGCCCTTGGCCGAACCGACGCCGAAGCCCGCGTTGCTGATGAAGAGCGTCGCGCTCGTGCCGTTGTCGACCACGGCCATATTGCCCCAGGGGGCGTTGATGTTCGGATTGCTGATGACCGAGTTCACCTTGCCGCTGGAGTCGAGCACGACCAGGCAGCCCACGCCCTTGGTGTCCGTGGTGCCGTCATTGCTGGGCGTGCTGCCGACGATCACCCAGCCGGACTTGAGCATCACCATGGCCGTGGACAGGCCGATGCCGCCGGGGCAGCCCTTGAGTGCGCGCGGGATGGCGGCGAACAGCGTCATCTGCTTGGTGTCGGGGTGGTAGTCGACGATGGTGCTGCCCGTGCCCTGCAGGTTGGACGAGTTGTTGAAGTTGTCCACCAGCACGTCGTCCTTCTTGACGGTGCCCGCCGAGACCGGCGCCACAAAGATCGCGTAGGGATTCTGGTCGCCGTTGTCGGGAACCGTGTTGATCAGTGTGGTGTTGTGGTGCAGGGTTTCCAGGAACCCTTGCGGTGCGGCGTGGGCCGTACCCGCCGCGGCTGCCAGGCCGAGGAGCAGGGCGGTCGCGGCCTGCTTGCCGCCGTATTCGCAGTGGGCGATGGCGAAAGAGAAAAAGTTCTTCATGAAGAATGGCTCGGCTTAGAACGTGATGGTGGTGCGCACGCCGACTACGAAGGTGTTGCGCAGGGATTGCAGCGGATTGTTCGGGTTCTGGCCCGCGCCAGGATGAAGCGTGTATTGAAAGTCGGGCTGTATCAGCCACCACGGCGTGACCTGGTACTGATAGGTCAGTTCCAGCGCGGTTTCGCTGCTGCGCACGGCGTTGCCGCTGTCCTGGTCGTAGCCCACGGCATGGCTGCCGATGCGGATGTAGCTCAGGCCAATGCCCAGGCTGTCGTTGTCGCGGCCGGGGAAAGGTTTTTTCAGCACCAGCCCGGTATTGGCGGACCAGCTGACCAGATTGCGGTCGCCCGGCGAGCCCATGATGCGGGCGAAAGCGTTCAGGGCGCGGGCATCCTCGGGATCGGGCTGCCAGATCGTCTGGTCGGCCACGGCGTAGATGCTGTAGTTGCCGCGGTGTTGCTGCGCGACGCCGCTCGAGTTGGGATCGGCCAGCGACAGGCCGGTGTTGTCGTAGCGCTGGTCGGCGAACGAGCCCGTGTTGTACCAGAGCCCGATCTTGTAGACGCCGGGCAGGCCCTGCTCGCCAGGACGCACCATCGAGTTTTCGCTGGCGGCACCGCCGTTGACCGAATATTGCAGCTCGCCGATGAACAGCGCGCTGTTCTGGAGGTTGAAGTTCGTGCCGCGCAGGTTGCTCGGATCGTTGCCCAGGGGGCTGCCGTCGAACACCCCCACCATCGCGGTGAGCGAGGGGGTGATCTGGGTGCGCAGGCGCACGCCCAGGGCCGAGAGCGGATAGGCCGGCCCGCCATAGGGCATGTCGTACGAGGGCACGCCAGGCCAGCCCATCATTGTGTTGACGAAGAGTCCGGCATTCTGGCTGACCATGAATTCCTGGTCCAGGCTTTGCTGGCCGATCTTGATGTCGGTGCCATTGCCCGGGAATTTCTGGTCGTACCAAAGCTCCCACAGGCGCGTCCAGTTCTGGGGCTGCTCGATGCCGCTCGCGGTGTTGTACGTGCCCAGGTTGTATTGGCTCAGGTCGCTGCCGTGCAGATTCATGAAGCTGGCGTTGAACGTGCCGCCTTGCCAGCCGAAGGCCTTGCCGGTATCCAACTGCAGGGTCGCCGTGCTCAGGCCATCGTATGCGCCGCCGGTTTTCAAGCCTCCGGTCGTGTTGGAGAGGTATTCGCTGGTCTCGGTCAGACTCAAGGACAGGCCGTGATTGCCCATCCACGTGCGCAATCCATCCATGTCTCCGAGCAATTGGGAGCGTGTCCACACGCCGGTCCACTGGTCTATGGGCTGGGCCTGGATACTCAAGTCGGGCTCTTCCGATGCTGTCGCAGCCCAAGTCGGCGTGGCGGCGGCCATCATGATGGCCCAGGCGGTCCCGGCGCTACCGATGATACGTTTACGCAAGATGAAATTCCTTGAGGGTGTAGGAAAGGCAAATAAGAATGTTTTCTATTTCCATTAAAGATTAAACAAATTTGCTGACGTTCCGCTAACAAACTGTCGAGTTGTCTCATCCGGAGCTCATTAATCCTGGTGTAAGGGATTTGCGGTTAGCCTGTATGGAGTTTAAGAATCAATATCATTTCCAATTGATTTTTTTGACGACCCGCCACTGCCCATGGAAACGGCACTTTCGTGCGCCCGGGCGATGGCTCGCTTTCATCTGCTCATTCGGAGATCTCATTCATGACTCAGCATTTCACGGCAGGCCGCTGGATGACGCGCACGCTGCGCGCCGCCATGTTCGGCACCCTGGTCGCGGGCGCGTCGTTCGCGCTGGCGGGTACGGCGCAGGCGGCTTCTTCCGCGCCCCTTACGCTGTACAGCGCCCAGCACGGCCAACTGGTGAAGCTGCTGGTGGCGGATTTCCAGAAAATGACGGGCGCGAAGGTGCAAGTGCACAGCGGCGAAGGCCCCGAAGTCGCCGCGCAATTGCTTGCCGAAGGCGCTCATTCGCCCGCCGACGTCTATTTCACCGAGAACTCGCCCGAGCTGATGCTGCTCGAAGAAAAGGGGCTGCTCGCCAAGCGCGACGCTTCCACCATGAAGCAGGGGCCCGCCCGCTACAGCTCGCCCGAAGACGCGTGGGTCGGCGTCGTGGCGCGCGAGAACGTGCTGGCCTACAACCCGTCGATGGTCCAGGCCTCGCAATTGCCGGCTTCGCTGATGGACCTGGCCAAGCCCGAGTGGAGGGACAAGGTTGCCATCGCTCCGGCCGACGGCGATTTCCTGCCGCTGGTCAGCGCGCTCGTCGCGCTCAAGGGGCGCGACGAGACCCTGAGCTGGCTCAAGGGCTTGAAGGCCAATGCCAAGATCTATGACGACGATGAAGGCGCGGTCGCGGCGGTCAACAGCGGTGCGGTGGCCACGGGCGTCATCAACAACTACTACTGGGCCCGCCTGCACGCCGAAATGGGCGACAAGGGTACGCACAGCGCCATTTATCACTTCGCCAACGGCGACGTGGGCGCTCTGGTCAACGTATCGGGCGCGGCGGTGCTCAAGACCGCCCACGATCCTGCGCTGGCGCAGAAATTCGTCGCCTATCTGGTCAGCAAGCGCGCGCAAGAACTGATGGCCAAGAGCAAGATCGACTTCGAATACCCGCTGCACGCCGGTGTCTCGCCCGATCCGCTGCTCAAGCCTTTCAAGCAGCTGCAACCGCCCCCGCTGACCATGCAGCAGCTGGGTGA
>CALGFL010000215.1 GCA_937881145.1 uncultured Bordetella sp. | reverse complement strand
AAAGCGACGTTCGAACGCATGGCGATCGTGGTCGACAAGCAGAACGCGGGCGACGCGAATTACCTGCCCATGGCGGGCAACTTCGACAAGTCGTATGCCTACAAGGCCGCGTGCGCGCTGGTGTTCCAGGGCGAGTCGCAGCCCAACGGCTACACCGAACCGCTGCTGCACCGGTATCGCGCCGAGTTCAAGGCGGCCTGACGCGGCGCCGCTGCCCGACTCGAGAAGACCGGGCAGCGGCGCATTTATTTCCGCGCATACAGGCGCATGCCAGTTATCGCGTGATATTTTCCTTCCCGTCTGGTCGCCGCGTGGCGACTGCCTGAAGGAACGCCTGCCATGACCCCGCGCATCGAACCCGAACCCTATGCCGGCTGCGACGCCGCGGCCCGCTTTCTCATCAAGGCCCGCCAGTCGGGCACGGCGGGCGAGCGCCTGCCCATCGATCTGCGCCCGCAAAACCTGGGCCAGGGCTTCGCAGCGCAGTTGCGCACTGCCGAACTGCTGGAAAATGAACACCGCGATCCGGCCCTGGCCTGGAAAAGCGCGCTGCCCTCGGCCGACCGCGCCAGCACCGCGCCCATCTACGCCTCGACCATCATGCAGGCCGACGCCGGTGCCCTGAAGATGCCGGTGGTCGACGGCAAGGTGCGCATCGAGCCCGAGATCGCGTTCGAGATCAAGCACGATCTCCCGGCCCGCCACAAGCCGTACAGCGAAGCGGAAATCGACGCCGCCATCGGCCGCGCCCGCCTGGCCCTGGAAATCCTGGGCTGCCGCTATGCCAGGCCCGACGATGCCAGTGCCAGCGAGCTGCTGGCCGACCACATGTGCAGCCACGGCCTGGTGCTGGGGCCCTACCTCGCCTCGCCCGACGCGGCACCGGTGGAAATGGACATCGCCATTCAGGTCGGCGGCGAAGCGCCGCAGAGCTACGCCGGCGTGCATCCCAACAAGGCCCCCAAGGCGGGGCTGTACTGGCTGGTGGAATTCCTGCGCGGCGCCGGTCGGGGCCTGAAGGCCGGTCAGCACGTCATCACCGGTTCGTATGCCGGCTACATCGACGTGCCCGCGGACAAGGACTTGAAGATCGGCTTCGGCAACCTGGGCACGCTGGCCGTGCGCTTTGCCGGCTGAACGCGGCTTGAGTCGGCGCCCCGCCGCCGGCTTACCCGCAATCGGGACCGCTTGCCCGCAAGGGGCCGGAGTATGAAAAAATCCTGCGACGGCCCCCCTCCCTTTCATCGGAATCTCGGCGCATGAATCTGCCTGCCTATCAGACACTGGATATCCGACTGGACGGCGAACATGTGCTGCAGGTCGCGCTAAACCGCCCCGAAGCCGGCAATGCGATCAACACCCAAATGGGTCACGACCTGCTCGATCTGTGGCGCCGGCTGACCGACGATTCCGGGCCGGTGCGCTGCGTGGTCGTCACGGGGTCGGGCGACAAGGTTTTTTGTGCCGGCGGAGACCTGAAAGAGCGCAATGGCATGAGCCGGCAGCAATGGCAGTCTCAGCACGAGCTTTTCGAGCGTATGTTCTGGACCCTGGTGGATCTGCCGCTGCCCGTGATCGCCTGCGTCGGCGGCCATGCCTATGCGGGAGGGCTGGAGCTGGCTTTGTGCTGCGACTTCATCTATGCCGCCCAGGATGTGCGCTTTGCGCTGACCGAAGTCACGCTGGGCCTCATGCCCGGGGCGGGCGGCACGCAAAATCTGCCTCGTGCGCTCGGCGAGCGCCGCGCCAAGGAAATCCTGCTGACCGGCAAACCCTTCACGAGTCAGCAGGCGCTCGAGTGGGGGCTGGTCAACGCATTGCACGCACGCCAGGACGTATTGGCCGAATCGCTGGCCACTGCCCGCCTCATTGCCGGCAATGCCCCGTCGCCGGTGAAGCAGGTCAAGAAATCGTTGCGCAGCGGCGGGCAATT
>CALGFL010000214.1 GCA_937881145.1 uncultured Bordetella sp. | reverse complement strand
GGTTCGCCCGGCCTGCGCATGGGCACGGTGAACGTCTCGAGTTTTTCGTCCGGCGTGCCCTCGTTGGTGACGACGTTGATCTGCGCGACGGTCAGGAATTTATCGGTGTTGCCGTTGTTGGCGAAATAGTTCACGTAGATCAGATAGGTCCCGGCTTCGGGCGACGGGTTCGAATAGATCTCGGGGCCGAAGCCCGTGGTCACATCGACATCGAGCGCGCCGCCGTTGGCCGACACGCGATCGCCGTAGAAAGTATGCGTGCCGTCCGGCGAGATGACGTGCAGGTCTAGGTCGGTGTTGTCGGTGTCCCAACCCAGCACCACGCGCAGGCGCGGCTTGGTCTTGCCCGCGTAGGCGTCGTAGAACTGGACGCGCTTGTGCGTGCCGTCGGGCGTGATCAGCTCGACGCCGTTGCTGCCCGAATCGAAGGCATAGGGGCGCGAAAAGCGGCCGTCTTCTTCAATGCGCTGCGGCATGGCGATGCCGTTGACGACCAACGTGCCGACCGACACGGCCGGCTTCTTTTTCGGATGGTCCTTGATGCTGCCGGCGATCATGGCCAGGCGCGATTGGTCCTGCGGCGTGTTGACCACCGACGCGGGGTAGTGAACCTCCTGTGTATAGCGCGCCGGGTCGCCCGCGCTGTTGCGCCAGCCGTTCATTGGCGCCTCGAATGTGACCGTTTCGGCGCGGGCCGGAACCGCGGCGCAGGCCGCTGCCAGGCACAGGATCATGGTAAGGATTTTCATGGATTGGGCCTCGAAGGTTCAGTTCTCGGTGCGCATCAGCCAGCGCGCGGTGCGTTCGATGAAGGCTTCGTCCGCGCCGCGCGGGTGATGCTCGAAAGCCAGGTGCAGGTATTCGTGCGTGAGCGCGATGCGGTCTTCTTCCGTATCGAGGCGGTAGACATAGACGCGATTGCGGCCCGCGTCCGCATAGGGGCGGCCGGTGGTCGCCTCGCAGACGGCGGGCAGGGGCGGGGTTTCGTAGCCCGCCTGGCCGGCGAGCTGCCGCGCCCAGACGGGGGCTTCGCGGCGCAGCCATTTGTCCGCGCCGGCCACCGACAGGCAATCGCCCGCCAGCGAGCTCATGAACGACGTGAGCGTGGCCTTGGGCCAGGTGGCCGCGAGGATGGCGTCGAAGGCGGCGCCGCTTTGCGCCGTTTTTTTGGCGGCGAGCCAGCTCATCTGGTTGGGCGCGGCCTGGTCCCGATGGAACTGCACCGGCGCGCCGGCCAGCACCAGGCCGTCGGTGAAATCGGCCGCCGCACGCGCGGCGGCGCTGGGCGGGCGGGGCAGGACGCGCTGTGTGCGGCTGCTGTCGTCGATGAGATAGCAGCCGCGTTCGCGGCCCGCCTGCTGCACCAGATAGCTGCGGGCCACGACGGCCAGCGCTCGGGCCGCTTCGGTTTGGGTGGTGTCGCCTTCGCGCTGCACGACGCGCGCCACGTAATCGTTCATGCCCAAGCGCCCGACGATCCGCGGCCGGTTCTCTTCGTCGGGGTCCATGCGCAGTTCGCCGTGGCTTGTTATCGCCAGGCGATTGCCGTTTTCGAAGACGACGGTGTAGTCGCCGCGCAGCTGCATCGAAAGGACCTTGGCATTGCTGTCGATCCCCGGTCCCAGCACCTTGCGTATGGGATAGCGCGTGAAGAAATTCACCGCCACGCAGGCGCCGTCATCGGGCACGCGCACGCGTGCGATTCGCGGTGCCAGCCGCGGTGCGGCGTTGATGAGCACGTTGCGGCTGCCGCCGGGGCCGCCCAGCCATACCGGCGTGCCGTCGGCCAGCCAGCCGGCTGCGCCGCCTTCGTAGCCGCCCGAGGCGGTCGGCATGGTCCAGGTCTTCACGCGCAGCAGGCTGCCGTAATACGCCACCGCGCCTTGGCCGTGCCCGCTGGTGACGACCGAAACCAGCGTGTCCGCGGTCGCCGCGCGCGTGCGCGCGGGTATGCGCTCCAAGGCCTGGAGCAGACTGACGACCGATACCCGGCGTTCGGGTTTCAGGCCGCGCAGGTCGGCCAGCCAGGCCGGCGCCTTGCGCGCCTGCCAATAGCTGCGCCAGCCCGCGGGGTCGAGCCGCAAGCGCGCCGGATCGAAGTACAAACCGCAGGACTGGATCAAGGCGTGATCGCGGTCGACGCTGCCGCCCGCCGTGCAGCAGTAGACCTCGTCCTTGTCGCCGCCGCCGCAGTCGTAGTCGGGCGCGGCGATATTGCGGTCGACCAGATAGGCGTAGACGAAAAGCTTCCAGACGCTGCCCAGGGGCGTTTGCAGCGTGGCGGGCAGAGGCATGCCGCGCTCGGCTTGCGGCGCGTCGACCGTCCACAGGTGCGCGCTGCCGTCGCTCATCCAGGCGTAGCGCGTGGGCGCGGTTGCGCCGGCCGCGGGCGTGGCGCATGCCATCGCCAAGGCGATCGACATTCCCCACGCGGCCCATGATCTGCGCATCGACTGTCTCGCTCTACTGGATCTTCAGCGTCGAAAGATGGTCGCTGCGGCCGCCTTCGTAGGCCTGGTCCTGCGGCTGGTACATGCGCAAGTAGCGCACGGGCGGCAGCAGGAAAGTGCCGGGTAGCGCGAAGCGCACGAGCTGGCGTAGAACCGCGGGTTTGGCCAGCAGCGGCACGGGCTGGTGGTAGCTCAGATCGCCCATTTCATAGGCTGCGGCACGTTGGAAGGGCTGCGGGTCCGGCTTGTCGGCGCCGGGCAGGCCGGCGATGCCGACACCCCAGGTCGTGGCCTCGACCGAGCCGCCCGGGGGCAGCGGGACTTCGAGCAGGCCGTAATGCAGTGCGGTGTCGCCCTGCGGCGTCAGCGTCACCTGGTCGACGTAGAGCGCGTTGCTGTCCAGCGCCTCTCCCGGCGCCACGGGATGCGCGGCGAAGGTGCCGCGCGTGGCGTCCTTGTCCGCGTCGGTCTTCGAAGCGATGGGATCGAGGCGGAACAGGACGCGCTCGATCTTGACCGGCAGATTGCTGGCCGCGGGCGTCGCGCTGCGATAAGAAACCCAGGCCGTGGCGTTCGGCTGCGGACTGCCCAGGTCGATGGTTCGCGGCGCGGTCTTGCCTTGCCAGCGCCAGTCGTGCGCACCCGACGGCGACAGCGCCATGGCCCAGGTGCCGCCTGCCGAGGTGGGCGGCGGCAGCGGTGCCATGGTCTGCGGCTTCATCGCCTTGCGCAACCACAGCAGGGTGAGCGAGCGGTCGATGGTGGCTTGCGCCGCGCCGCTGCGAGCCAGGATCCGGCCGGCATCGAGCCCCGCCGCGGCAGGTCCGCCGGCCATCAGCGCCAGGCTCTGCGCCAGCGGCAGTTTGCTGGCCGCAAGCTCGGCGCTGGCGCGCGCGGCCAGCTCCTTGAAGCCGGCCGGCAGGACCGCGTTGGTCGTGCGTGCGGTGAAGGCAGCAAGCACGACGGCGGCGTCGCGGCCGAGCGCGGAATCCGGTGCGGAGAAGATCAGGCTGTCGCCGTTGGTGAAGACATCGGCCGCCTGAGCGATGGCCGCCTCGCTTGCCTTGACGGAAAACGGCGGGCCCGCCGGGTGTTCGGCATGGGCGAGCTGTTCGGCTACGCCGGTCAGTTGCGTGGCCACGGGCAGGTCCATCTGCTGCAGCAGCCAAAGGGTCAGCACCCGCTGCAGCAAGGGATCGCCCGCGCTCGCGTCGCGATAGATGTCCAGCGCGCGCTGCCAATTGGAGGCGGGCAGCGAGATGCCCAGGCTGTCGGATGCCAGCTTGTCGGCGTAATAGGCATAGGCCGTGAGGAAGGCATCGCCCTTGGCGCCGCCGTCGCCCCACCAGCCGAAGGTCCCGTTAAAACCCGCCAGGAGCGCGAGCCGCTGCCGCTCGTCGCGCAACCGTGTTTCGATGCTGCGGACTACCGGCGAGGCCGACGCGGCCGGATCGGTCCTGAGCAGCGTGTCGTGCGCCAATGCGAGCGGGATCAGGCGGCTGGAGGTCTGCTCGGTGCAGCCATAGGGGTAGGCAATCAGGTCGTCGGCCACGCGCGCGAACTGGCTGGCGTCGCTGGCGACAAAGCGCAGATGCACGTCGTACGCATCGCCCTGCGCAAAGCTCAGCGGGTTCGACGCCGCGTCCAGCGGCACCTGCATCTGGTGGTCTTGCGGCCAGTTCGTGGGCGCAAGCCGGATCGGCGTTTGCAGGCGATCGACTTGCTTGCCGCCGAGGGCCAGCGCCGCGTCGATCGTGCCGGCCTGCAGCGTGGTTTGGGGCAGGCGCAGATAATTGGCGCCCGGCTTGAGCGTGACGGTGCGCTCGACGTTCAGCCCGGCGCCCTTGGCGATCCATTGCGCCTGTGTGTCGGCATTGCCCTGATTGAAGGCGATCAGATCGACCGCGGGCCGGTCGCCGCTGCGAAAGTCCGCCGGGGCGGACCATTTCAGGTACAAGGCCTTATCCGAGCGGATGTAGGCGGTGCGCTGCCCCACCTCGCCGCCGTCCGACACCGCGCGCACGGTGATGCGCCAGCGCGCCAGGGCGTCGGGCATGCGGAACGTCATCACCGCATGGCCGTTGGCGTCGGTGACCAGGTCGGGCTGCCAGGCGGCTGTGTCGATGTCGTCGCGGCGCGGCCGCTCCAGCACCTTCACCCCGCGCTCGTTGTACTGGCCCCGCTGCGGCCCGCCCGGCGCGCCGCGCAGGGCCGAGGTCGCCAGGTCGTAACTGACGAAGGACAGGCTGGCCGTGGTGCGCACGTTGTTGCGGCGCACGTGATAGAAGAACTGCGGCAGATCGGGCGCGATCTCGGGCTGCAGCAGATACACCATCTCGTCCACCACGCTCACGGTCAGGTGGGCGGGCAGGGGCCGGCCCTTGAACGTGTCGCTCAAATCCAGCGTGACCATGTCGCCTGGGGCGTAGACGGGCCTGTCGCTTTTCACCGCAATGGCGATGGCCGGCTTCTCGACCACGATGCCGGCGTTCTGGAAGGCATACACGCCGTCGTGCACATAAAGCACGGAGAAGGTCATATTGGGCGCGAACTTCTCGTCCACCTTGATGCGCGCCTTCCACTGCGTGGGCGCGATGCGCTTGAGCGAGAGCCAGTCGGCGCCGCTCGACAAGAGCGAGCGCGCCTCGACCTTGTCGCGCTCCAGCGTGAGCAGCGCGTCGTCGACGGGGTAGGGGAAGGTGATCAAGGCCTCGGCGGTGTCGCCGACGCGGTAGCGCGGCTTGTCGAGCTCGATCTCGACGCTGCCGGGCAGGGTCTTCAAGCCTTCGCCCGACACCCAGTGGCTGGTCGCGGCCAGCAGGTTGCCGGCCTTGTCCTTGACCGACAGCATGTACGAGCCGGACTCGCTGAACTTCACGTCGAAGGCCGTCTTGCCGTTTTGCACGGCGGGCACGGCGCCACTGGATTGGGTCTGCGACTCCAGGCGTATCCATTCCCAGGTGGCCGGCGGATTGCCCGACGCATTCTCGCCGTTGATATTGGCCGTGAGCGTGAAGGGCACGTTTTCATCCGGCGCCGAGAAGGACTTGTCCGCGGACAGGCGATAGGACGTCGCGCCGCGGGCGATGAGGATTTCGCGCGTCACGCGCACGCGGTACGAAGCACCGTCCTGCGCGAACACGGTCAGCGCATAGCGGCTGGGCTCCTTGGCCGCGGGCAGATCGAGCGCGACATTGCCCTGATCGTCAGTGCGCAGTTCCTGCTGGTCGAGCTTGACGGGAAAGAGCCCGGCGTAGCGCAGCTCGCCTTCGACCATGGTGACCTTCTGCGCGCGCAGGGTGATGGAGACCTTGCCGTTCCTGACCGGCTTGCCGTCGGGATAGCGCAGCGAAATCCTGCCCTTGAGCGCCTGTCCGGTGGCATAGTCCGGCTTGTCCATCGTGAGGTTCACGTCGAAGTGCGGCTTGACGTATCGGGCCACGCGAAAAGCCGCGCCGTAGGTGTCGCCCAGGTAATTCAAGCGCAGGGTGTAGCCGCCGCCGGTCGCTTCCGAAGGCAGCGTGAAACGGGTGTCGCCGCCGTTGGCGGACGTAAAGGCTACCGATTGCGAAGCGATGGGCGAACCGTTCGGGTCCAGCACGTCGAGCTTGATCGTGGCCGGCGCGGCGGGCGTGGACTGCGTGGCGTTCTGGAAGGTGCGGCCGATGAACTTGACGTGCACCGTGTCCCCGGGCCGGTAGAGCGGCCGGTCGGTGGCCGCGTAGATCTTGGTGTTGTAGATCTCGCTGTCGTAGTAGAAATTTTCCGAGATGAAGACGCCGCCCTCGGGGTCGCTGCCGATCACGTAGCTGCGCTCGGGCGCGACGTGAGTCAGCTCCAGCACACCGTCGTCGCCGGTCTTGCCGCTCTGGAGCACGCCCATGCCGTCGGTCCAGTCGATCTGGGCGCCGGCCACGGGCTTGCCATCGTCGCGCCGCGCGGTCCACGCCAGGAGGCTGTTCGAGGCGGACTTGATCACCGCCACGGTGTCCGAGACGAAGAGCAGCGTATGCGCGCTGTGGTCGCCGATGACGGCCTCGACCAGGTACAGGCCGGGCGCCAGCTTGCCCACGGGAATCATCACCTTGCCGTCCTGCGGGCCGATGAAGCTGGTGCTGCCTTCGAGCTTGACGCCCTTGGGCGGCTGGATGGTCTTGGCGTCCCAGATGGGATAGCGGAACCGCGCGACGACGGGGTAGCCGGGCAAGGGCGCGAAGCGCGAGGTCTGCTCGTAGCGGGGCGGCGGGTAGCCGTCCTCGGGCATCTTGAATTCGGGCTTGGCCTTGGTGACCTGGCGGCGCGTTTCGTACGAGAACACGCGTTCCCACGCGCGCCGCGCGCCCATCATCCAGCGGCTCCACAGATAGGCGAAAGTATTGGACAGCCCTTCGCCCCGGTAGGCGGGCCTGATGTCGATGCGGTGCAGATTCTTCTGCGTCTTGAGGAAGGCCAGCGGATGCGGCACCTTGTAGACGACGATGTCGGCGCCGCCGTAGCCCGCCAGCATGTCGCGCGACTCGCCGGGTGCCTCCAGGCGCACTTGAGCCATCTGATTGCTGCCGAAGCTCGAATCGGTCAGCAGGAAAAAGGGCTGGCCGACGACAACCGTGCTTTCGAAGTTGCTGGGATCGGGCTCGAACAGCGTCGGGTTGGGCACCTGGTCCTGGTCGTCTCCGTCCGAGGCGGCGTCCTGGCCGTGCGCCGGTGTGATCGTGGCGCAGAAGGCGAGCAGCAAGGCCGCGATGCGCAGGGTGCGCAGGGCGGCGATTTTTTTTATGGCTTTCATCATCATGGCGCTAGGAAATCGAGACGGAATAGACCGATGAAATTGGGGTTGCCGTTGATCGGCCGCCAGCGGGAGTCTTGCCATTGCATCAATTCGGCAACCGAGACGGCGCGCAGGCCGTTGTCGGTCGGCGTGGTGGTGCCGGTGTGATAGGCGATGTAGCGGTCGAGCCAGATCATCAAATGCTGGTCGTCGCCCTGGTCGTAGAACAGCAGGTCGACGGGCAGAGCCTGGTTGATGTCGCGCGAAACGAAGCGGCTGTTGTCCTGGATCAGGGCGATGGCCGAAGCGTAGGGGCCGCGCGTGCCGTCGGCGCGCATCCAGCGCTGGGCCAGCGAGCGCTGCCGCGCGTCGAGCCCGATTTCCGGCGGCAGGCGACCGGCGTCGGCCACGCCGTTCAAGCCGTTGGCATGGAGCCAGTCGGCACCATGCCTGCGCAAGGCATTGTCCGCGGCGAAACGCACCAGTCCCGCGCAATCGCGCTGCGTCCAGCGCGGCGTCGGCCCGCGCCGTATCTGCTGATCGACGATGAGCGTGAACCAGGCGCGAAACAGCGT
>CALGFL010000213.1 GCA_937881145.1 uncultured Bordetella sp. | reverse complement strand
CCCGCTAGTCGGCAAACCAGCAAATGTAATTTTACTCTACGCTGATTCACCCCCTGCGGCAACACGACAAAGCGCGCCCGCCAGAGGGGAAGAGGGTCTGGCCGTGTCGTAAAAGCGACATCTCGCGAACGCCCCCATGGGTGCTAAAGTTCTGGTTTTCCCTGTCACGTTTCTTCATATAAGGAACCGCCATGCAATTCAGTCAGTTCAACGTCAACGCCCTGATGGAAATCACCTCGCGCCCCGAAGTGGTGTTCGTGCGAGGCGAGGGCTCCTGGCTGGAAGACCATGCAGGCAAGCGATACCTGGATTTCATCCAGGGCTGGGCGGTCAACACCCTGGGCCACTGCGCGCCCGAAATGCGCGCGGCCATCATCGAGCAGTCCGGCAAGCTCATGAACCCTTCGCCGGCGTTCTACAACGAACCCTCCATCGCACTGGCCGAGCGCCTGACCGGCAGCTCGGTGTTCGACCGCGTGTTCTTCGCCAACAGCGGCGCCGAGGCCAACGAGGGCGCGATCAAGCTTGCGCGCAAGTGGGGCAAGGTCAACAAGAACGGCGCCTACAAGATCATCACCATGGACCACGGCTTTCACGGCCGCACGCTCGCCACCATGTCGGCCTCGGGCAAGCCGGGCTGGGACACGATGTTCGCGCCGCAGGTGCCGGGCTTTCCCAAAGCCGACCTGAACGACCTGGAATCGGTCAAGCGGCTCATCGACAAAGAGACCGTGGCCATCATGCTCGAGCCCGTGCAGGGCGAGGCCGGCGTCTACCCGGCCACGCAGGAGTTCATGCAGGGCCTGCGCAAGCTGGCCGACGAGAACCAGCTGCTGCTCATCGTCGACGAAGTGCAGACCGGCATGGGCCGCACCGGCACGCTCTTTGCCTACCAACAATACGGCATCACGCCCGACATCATGACCCTGGCCAAGGGCATCGGCGGCGGCGTGCCGCTGGCCGCGCTGCTGGCCCGCGAAGACGCCTGCGTGTTCACCCACGGTGACCAGGGGGGCACCTACAACGGCAACCCGCTCATGGCCGCCGTCGGCATCGCCGTGTTCGACAAGCTCGCCTCGCCGGGCTTCATGGAAAGCGTGAACACCCGGGCCAAGCAGCTTTCGGACGGTCTGCTAGCCCTCTCGGCCAAATGGGGCTTCAAGGGCGAGCGTGGAATGGGCCTCTTGCGCGCCCTGCAGATGGACGCCGACATCGGTCCGGCCATCGTCAACGCCGCCCGCGACCTGGCCCCGCAAGGCCTGCTAGTCAACGCGCCGCGCGCCAGCTCGCTGCGCTTCATGCCGGCGCTGAACGTGAGCGAAGCCGAGATCCGGCAGATGCTGGAGATGCTCGATGGCGTGATCGCCAAGATAAAGAAGTAGACCTCGCGCGCCAACGAAAACGGCTGCCGGAAAAATCTGGCAGCCGTTTTTCTTTGAGCGTTGACAGATCCTAGTGCAGCGACCGCAATTTGCGCAGCTCCGGAAACCACCCCATCCACAATCCCGCGACCACGATGGTGCCGATGCCGCCCAGGACCGCGGCGGGCACCGTGCCCATCAGCGCGGCGGTCACGCCCGACTCGAATTCGCCCAGCTGGTTGGACGTGCCGATGAACAGCGTGTTGACGGCGCTGACGCGTCCCAGCATTTCGTCAGGGGTATGCAGCGGCACCAGGGAACCGCGCACCACCATGCTTATCGAGTCCGCTGCGCCCAGCACGGCCAGCGAGAAGATGGACAAGGGAATCCACGTCGACAGGCCGAAGACCACCGTGGCCAGGCCGAACACGAACAGGGCCGCGAACAGCTGCAGGCCGATGGGGCCGCGCAGGCTGTGGCGCGTCAGCACCAGCGACATGAGTATGGCGCCGCAGGCCGGCGCGGCGCGCAGCAATCCCAGGGCCCAGGGGCCGGCGTGCAGGATGTCCTTGGCGTAGATGGGCAGGAGCGCCGTCGCGCCGCCCAGCAGCACGCAGAACAGGTCCAGCGACAGCGTGCCCAGCAGGATGCGCCGCTGGAAGATGAACCTGATGCCCGCGAACAGCGAGGCCAGCGTCACGGGCTCGCGGCGCGCAGGCTGGCGCGGCACGGCCACGGTCGCGATGCTCGCGCAGCCCACCATGAACAGCAGCGCCGCGGCGCAGTACACCCAGCCTGCGCCCAGCCCGTAGCCCACGCCGCCCAGCGCCGGGCCCAGTATCTGCGCGGCTTTGTTGGCCGACGTGGACATGGCCGTGGCGCGCGGGATGGCCGGGCGCGGCACCAGGGCAGGCAGCAGCGCAGGCAGCGTCGGCGCTTCAAAGGCCCGCGCGGCGCTCATCAGTATCACGATGCCGTAGAGCAGTGGCACCCCGCCCGCGTCCTCCAGGCTCGACACGGCCAGCCCCACGGCGCAGATCGCTTCCAGGGCCATGCAAAAGGCCACGATGACGCGGCGGTCGTAACGGTCGGCGGCCTGACCCACGAAAAGCGTGAGCGCCACCATGGGCAGGAACTGCGCCAGGCCGATCAGGCCCAAGTCCAGCGGATTGCCCGTCAGCGCGTAGATCTGCCAGCCCAGCGCGACGGAGACGATCTGGTAAGCAAAGGAAGAACCCATGCGGGCCAGCAGGAAATGCCGAAATGCCGCAGGCACCGGGCCCGATGCGTCGTCGACGGGCCCGGCCTTGGAAACAGCCATGAAGTCGCTCGGAAAAAGGCGCGCTCGGGCGCCGAGGATCCGTATTCTACTTTTCGGCCGCGTCGATCCCGGCCAGTTCCGCGCCTTCGGTCACCTGGTCGCCCACGGCGTAGAAAATCTCGCGCACCGTGCCGTCGACCGGCGCGGCGATGGTGTGCTCCATCTTCATGGCTTCCATGACCAGCAGGGCCTGGCCCTTCTTGACCGCGTCGCCGGCCTTGACTGAAATGGCGACGATTTTGCCGGGCATGGGCGCGGCCAGCCCGCCGGCATGGCCCTGCTCGTCGTCGCCCGCGTGGGCCATGGCGTCATGGCGCTCGAGCACGTAGGTGTTGCCGTCCATGAAGACGTGCACCTGCTCGCCTTGCGTAACCACGGTGCCGCCCAGCTCGCGGCCGGCCAGCGTCACGCGCACGGCCACGCCGGATGCGCCTGCGGCGGATTGCGTCCGCCAGGCGTAATCTTGCGGGCCCGCACCGCAATCGATCTGCCAGTTCGCCCCCTGTCGTACGAGCGAGATCCGGCGCACGGCGGCATCGATCAACCATTCGATCGGCAGCGTGTACGCGTTGTTGCCCAATCGCCAGCCATCGCCGGCGAGCCAGGGATCGACCGTCGCGGCGACGGCGCGCGTGGCCGGCAAGCCTAGTCCGGCCAGCACGGCGGCGCAGGCCAGCGCCAGAACGTCGCTACCGATTTCGGCCGGCGGCGGCAGCAGCGTGGCGCGGCGGCGTTCGATCAAACCGGTATCCAGATCGGCCGCGGCAAAAGCCTCGTCGCCCATGAGCCGGCCCAGAAAGGCCACATTGGTCTGCACGCCCACCACGCGCGTCTGCGCCAGGGCCTGCAGCATGCGGCGGCGCGCCTGGTCGCGGTCGGCGCCATGCACGATGAGCTTGGCCACCATGGGGTCGTAGAACGGCGTGATGGCATCGCCCATGCGCACGCCGCCGTCCACCCGCACGGCGTCGTTGGCGAAGGCCGTGTGCGGCGGAAACTCCAGGTAGGACAGGGTGCCGATGGAAGGCAGAAAGCCCGTGTCGGGGTTCTCGGCATACAGGCGCACTTCGATGGCGTGGCCGTCGATGCGCAGATCTTCCTGGCGCAGCGGCAGCGGCTCGCCGGCCGCCACGCGCAACTGCCACTCCACCAGGTCCAGCCCGGTGATCATCTCGGTGACCGGATGCTCGACCTGCAGGCGGGTGTTCATTTCCATGAAGTAGAAGCGGCCATCGGGCTCGGCGATGAACTCCACCGTGCCGGCGCCCACGTAGCCCACGGCCTGCGCCGCGGCCACGGCGGCCTCGCCCATGGCCTTGCGGCGCTCGGGCGTCATGCCGGGCGCGGGCGCCTCTTCGATTACTTTTTGATGGCGGCGCTGCACCGAGCAGTCGCGCTCGAACAGATAGACGCAATGGCCGTGCTTGTCGGCGAAGACCTGGATCTCGATGTGGCGCGGCTTTTGCAGATAGCGTTCGATGAGCACGCGGTCGTCGCCGAAGCTGGACTTGGCTTCGCGCTGGCAGGAAGCCAGGGCGTCGACGAAGGCATCGGAGGACTCGACCACGCGCATGCCCTTGCCCCCACCGCCCGCGCTGGCCTTGATGAGCACGGGGTAGCCGATCTGATCGGCCTGCGACTTGAGAAATTGCGGGTCCTGATTGTCGCCGTGATAGCCGGGCACCAGCGGCACGCCGGCTTTTTCCATCAGCGACTTGGCAGCCGACTTGCTGCCCATGGCGGCGATGGCCGAGGCCGGCGGGCCGACAAAGGCGATGCCGGCTTTTTCGGCGGCCTGCGCGAATTCTTCATTCTCGGACAGGAAGCCGTAGCCCGGATGGATGGCCTGCGCCCCTGTGTCCTTGGCGGCTTGCAGGATGGCCTCGGCGCGCAGATAGCTGGCGCGCGGCTCGGGGCCGCCGATATGGACGGCCGTATCGCAGGCGGCGACATGCTTGGCGTGCGCATCGGCGTCGGAATACACAGCCACCGTGCGTATGCCCAGCTTGCGGGCGGTGGCGGCGACGCGGCAGGCGATTTCGCCGCGGTTGGCGATCAACAGGGTGCTGAACATTTTTTGTCTCGTCCGTTCACATGCGGAACACGCCGAAGCGCGTGTCTTCGATCGGCGCGTTGAGCGCGGCCGACAGGGCCAGGCCCAGCACGCGGCGCGTGTCCGACGGCACGATGATGCCGTCGTCCCACAGGCGCGCCGTGGCGTAATAAGGATGACCTTCGCGTTCGTACTGCGCGCGGATGGGTGCCTTGAAGGCTTCCTCTTCGTCGCCCGACCACTGCCCGCCCTTGGCCTCGATGCCTTCGCGGCGCACCGTGGCCAGCACGCTGGCCGCCTGCTCGCCGCCCATGACCGAGATGCGCGCGTTGGGCCACATGAACAGCATGCGCGGCGAGAAGCCCCGGCCGCACATGCCATAGTTGCCCGCGCCGAACGAACCGCCGATGAGCACGGTGAACTTGGGCACGGCGGCGGTGGCCACGGCCGTCACCATCTTGGCGCCGTGGCGCGCGATGCCTTCGTTCTCGTACTTGCGGCCCACCATGAAGCCGGTGATGTTCTGCAGGAACACCAGCGGGATCTTGCGCTGCGCGCACAGCTCGATGAAGTGCGCGCCCTTCTGCGCCGATTCGGAAAACAGAATGCCGTTGTTGGCGACAATGCCCACCGGCATGCCGTGGATGTGGGCAAAGCCCGTGACCAGCGTGGTGCCGTAGCGCGCCTTGAATTCGTCGAACTCGGAGCCGTCGACGACGCGTGCGATGATCTCGCGCACGTCGAAGGGCTTGCGCGTGTCGGCGGGGATGATGCCGTTGAGTTCGGCCGGGTTGTACAGCGGCTCGCGCACGGGCGCGAGCGCCAGCGGCTGCGGCTTCTTGCGGTTCAGGCGCGCCACGGCCTGGCGCGCGAGCTGCAAGGCATGCAGATCGTTGGCGGCCAGGTGATCGACCACGCCCGACAGGCGCGTGTGCACGTCGCCGCCGCCCAGGTCCTCGGCGCTGACGACTTCACCCGTGGCGGCCTTCACCAGCGGCGGGCCGCCCAGGAAGATGGTGCCCTGGTTGCGCACGATGATGGACTCGTCGCTCATCGCGGGCACATACGCGCCGCCCGCGGTGCACGAACCCATGACCACCGCGATCTGCGCAATGCCCATCGAGGACATGACGGCCTGGTTGTAGAAGATGCGGCCGAAGTGATCGCGGTCGGGAAAAACTTCGTCCTGGCGCGGCAGGTTGGCGCCGCCCGAATCGACCAGATAGACGCAGGGCAGACGGTTCTGCTGCGCGATCTCTTGCGCGCGCAGGTGCTTTTTTACCGTCATCGGGTAGTACGTGCCGCCTTTGACGGTGGCGTCATTGCAGACGATGACGCATTCGGTGCCTTCGATGCGGCCGATGCCGGTGATGATGCCGGCGCCGGGCGCTTCGTCGCCGTACATGCCGTGCGCGGCCAGCGGCGACAGTTCGAGAAAGGGGCTGCCCGGATCGATGAGACGCTCGACGCGGTCGCGCGGCAAGAGCTTGCCGCGGGCAACGTGCTTGGCGCGGGCGGCATCGCTGCCGCCCTTTGCCGTCTTGGCCGCGACAGACGCCAGATCGTCGATCTGGGCCTGCATGGCCTGGGCGTTGTCGGTGAAATCCTGCGACCGCGTATTGACGCGGGAATCGATGGTGGGCATGCACTACCCCGAAAAAGTTGTCTCGATTTAGATCATCTCGATGGCCATGGCCACCGCTTCGCCGCCGCCGATGCATAGCGTGGCCACGCCGCGCTTGCCGCCGGTCTTCTTGAGCGCGCCGATCAGCGTCACCAAGAGACGCGCGCCCGACGCGCCGATGGGATGGCCCAGGGCCGTCGCGCCGCCGTGCATATTGACCTTGGCATGCGGCAGATCGAATTCCTTCATGGCGGCCATGGTGACCACGGCGAAGGCTTCGTTGATCTCGTACAGATCCACGTCCTCGGCCTTCCAGCCCGTCTTCTTGAACAGGTTCCGCAGCGCGCCGACCGGCGCGGTGGTGAACCAATTCGGCTCCTGCGCATGCTGGGCATGAGCCACAACGCGGGCCAACGGCCTGGCGCCCAGCTTCTGGGCGGTGGAAGCGCGCATCATCACCAGGGCGGCGGCGCCGTCGGAAATCGAGGCCGAGGTGGCGGCCGTCACGGTGCCGTCTTTCTTGAAGGCAGGCTTGAGCGTGGGAATCTTCTCGGGCATGGCCTTGGCGGGAGCCTCGTCGGTGTCGATCACGGTGTCGCCCTTGCGGCCGGCCACGGTGACGGGCGCGATTTCCCACTTGAAGCTGCCGTCCTCGGACGCAGCGCGCGCGCGGCGCAGCGACTCGGTGGAAAATGCGTCCTGCTCTTGGCGGGTGAAATGGTATTTGGCGGCGCAATCTTCGGCGAACACGCCCATGGCGGTGCCGCGCTGATAGGCGTCTTCCAGGCCGTCCAGGGCCATGTGGTCGTACACGGTGCTGTGGCCGTAGCGATAGCCCTGGCGGCCCTTGAGCATCAGATAGGGCGCGTTGCTCATGCTTTCCTGGCCGCCGGCCACCACGACCTCGACCGAGCCGGCTGTGAGCAGATCATGGCCGAACATGGCTGCCTTCAGGCCCGAGCCGCAGACTTTGTGGATGGTGGTGCAGGCTACCTGCTTGGGCAGGCCGGCGTTGAGCGCGGCCTGGCGCGCGGGCGCCTGGCCCTGCCCGGCCTGCAGCACGTTGCCCATGATGACTTCGTCGACCTGCTCGGGCTTGATGCCCGCGCGCTCGACGGCGGCCTTGATGACGATGGAACCCAATTCATGAGCGGCCAGGCCGGACAGGCTGCCCATCATGCCGCCCATGGGGGTGCGGGCGACGGAAACGATGACGATAGGATCGGACACGGTGTAACTCCTCGATCTGTTTTGGTTAAAGCCTCAGGCCGTTTCGTTGAACAGCTCTCTGCCGATCAGCATGCGGCGGATCTCGCTGGTGCCGGCGCCGATCTCGTAGAGCTTG
>CALGFL010000212.1 GCA_937881145.1 uncultured Bordetella sp. | reverse complement strand
GCGCGGCCGGCTTCCATCAACTCGGCCGCGACGATCAGGTCGACGTCGCCGGGCGTGGGCATGAGCGCGAGCGTCGGGGCGTGGCCGGCGCGCGCGATGTCCTCGCCGGGCACGATCTCCAGGTAATAGATGGTGGCGCCGGTGCGCTGCGCCACGCCGGGCACCGAGGTGGTCTGCGCCCACCAGCCGGCGTGCTCGGCCATGTCGACGATCCAGTCGGCCAGCACGCCGCCGCCCTGGCCGCCCATGGCCAGCACGGCGATCTTGATCGGATTGGAGGGAATCAGGTTTGCCGGGGAATCCATGATGACTTCGATGTCCTTGCTCGGGGCCTTTTAGCGTGAACAGGCCCTACAGCGTATAGCGGGCCAGGCGGGCCGCGCGGCGGCGTTGCAGGAAGCCGATGACCGCGCTGCGCGCGCGCGCAGCGTAGCGATCCCACTTGGTGGGGTTGTGCACGATGTCGGCGCGGTAGAACGACGGGCAGAGCACGGCGGCGTCGGCCACTTCGCCGCAATTGCCGCAGCCCACGCAGGTGTTGTCCACCGCGGCCACGGGATCGACCTTGAGCGGATCGCCGCTGTCTTTGAGCGAAAGCGAAGGGCAGCCCGACAGGCGGATGCAGGCATGGTCGCCCGAGCACACGTCGGCGTCGACGCCGAAGCGCTCCTTGACCACGCGCCGGCCTTCCTTGACCGCCTTGTTGAAGGCGGGTTTGACGCGGCGCTGCTTGTTCAGCATGCATTCGGACTGCGCGATGATGACCTTGGGGCCGGCGGCATCGGTGGTGAGCGCTTCTTCGAGAATGGCGTGCACGCGGTTCACGTCGTAGGTGCGGTCGATGACCCGCAACCACTCGACGCCCACCCCGCGCACCGCGGCCTCGATGGGGTTGTTGGTGACGCGCATGGCGTTCGGCGCGCGCGAGGACAGGATGTCCTGGCCGCCGGTGGCCGAGGAGTAGTAGTTGTCGACGATGACGATGACGCCGTCGTACTTGTTGAACACCGCGTTGCCGATGCCGGACGTGAGGCCGTTGTGCCAGAAGCCGCCGTCGCCCATGATGGAGATGGCCCGCTTGGCGCCCTTGACGTTGAAGGCTGCGCTGCTGGCCGCGCCCAGGCCGTAGCCCATGGTGGTGGCGCCCAGGTTGAAGGGCGGCAGGATGGAGAACAAGTGGCAGCCGATGTCGCAGCTGATGTGATGTTCGCCGAGTTTTTCCTGCACCAGCGTGATGGCCGTGAAGATGGGCCGCTCGGGGCAGCCCGTGCACAGGCCGGCGGGGCGCTGCGGCACGACCTTGGCCAGGTCGGCGATGCGCTTGTGCAGCGTGATGGGTTGCTCGGCCGGGCGCGGGCGCGAGACTTCGGTGATTTCCAGTTGATCGCGAGCGGCCTGCGCAGCGGCGTCGGCGGCCACGGCGCGATGCGCGTGCAACGCCTCGGCCTTCCACTCCTTGAGGAAAGCTTCGACGCCGCTGCGCAGGACGGTGGTGGTGTATTCGCCGGCCATGGGCAGGACGTTCTTGCCCCACAGCGGCGTGGGCACGTCTGCCTTGCGCAATATGGCGTGGATGTTCTGCTCGAGGTAGTCGGGCTGGCCCTCTTCGAGCAGCAGCACGGCCTTCTTGCCGCGGCAGAACCCGATGATCTCGCTGTCGATGACGGGGTAGACCACGTTCATCACGTACAGCGGAATGCGGCTGTTGCCGAAGTGGTCGGCCAGGCCCAGCAACTGCAGCGCGCGGATGGCGTTGTTGTAGACGCCGCCCTGCACGATCAGGCCGATGTTCTGCATGTCGCCGTCGAAAAGCTCGTTGAGCTTGCGCGACTTGATGAACTCGACCGCGGCGGGCCAGCGGGTCTTGATCTTCTCGTGCTCGTGCACGTAGGCGGCCGGCGGCAGCACGATGCGATTGACGTCGCGCCGGGGCGATTCCATGGCCTGGGCCAGGGTGTAGGCGGGGCGCTTGTTGTCTTTGGCGATGAAGCGGCCGTGCACGTGGCAGGCGCGCACGCGCACCTGCATCATCACCGGGGTATTGCTGGCTTCGGACAGCTCGAAAGCGTCTTCCACCGACTTGACCATGGTTTCCAGATTGGGGCGCGGATCGAGCAGCCACATCTGCGACTTCATGGCGAAGGCATGGGTGCGCTCCTGCATGATGGAGGAACCTTCGCCGTAGTCTTCGCCGACGATCACGACCGCGCCGCCGGTGACCCCGCCCGAGGCCAGGTTGGCCAGTGCGTCGGAGGCGACGTTGGTGCCCACGGTGGACTTCCAGGCCACCGCGCCGCGCACGGGGTACATGACCGAGGCGGCCAGCGTGGCCGCCGCCGTGGCTTCGGACGCGCTGGTTTCCAGGTGTACGCCGAGCTCTTCGAGGATGTCGTTGGCGTCCGAGAGCACGTCGATCAAATGCGAAATGGGCGAGCCCTGGTAGCCGCCCACATAAGCGACGCCCGATTGCAGCAGCGCCTTGGTGATGGCCAGAATGCCTTCGCCGCGGAACTCCTCGCCGGCGCCGATGCGCAGTTGCTCGACTTCTTTCTTGAACGATCGCTCAGCCATGATCCTCTCTCCCGGAAAACTACTTTAGGAGTCAACTATTTAGATGTCAACTAAAAAGATGAATTTTCATGAAAATAAAAAATTAGTCTATTAAAACAAGGGTGTATATACTCGTTATCCATGCGGAAAAATGTTGCGCCGCATCGTTTCTACCGTGCGTTTTTTCGTGATTTTCAAGGGTAAACCCGAATGAAAACCGGCACGCAGCAGGACGCGAATCCGGTGCCGTCGTTCATCGACGGCTACCTCCCCTATCTGCTGGCGCAGGTAAGCCACAGTATTTCGGCCGAGTTCCATGCCCAGGTCCACGAGGCCGGGTTGTCGGTAACGCAGTGGCGCGTGCTGAGCAGCCTGCGCAGCAGCGCCGGCGGCCTGACGATAGGCGAACTGGCTTTCCATACCGTAACCAAGCAGCCCACGTTGAGCAAGGTGGTGCAGCGCATGGCGGTCGACGGTCTGGTGTCGCGCACCGAGGTGCGTGCGGACCGGCGCCAGACGCGCGTATCGCTGACCGCCAAGGGCGGCCGGATGGTCGAGGTTTTATGCGGGCAGGCGATGCGGCATCAGATGGCCGTGCTGCAGCCGTTCGGCGAGACGCGTGCCGCGGAGCTGATGGAGATGCTGCGCACGCTGATGAAGTCGCACGCCTTGCCGCCGAAGTAGGCGCGCAGGGCAGCCCTGGTCAGGCCCGATCCTCGTCGTTGTCTTCGTCGTCGTCTTCTTCGTCGTCCAGCGGCGGCAGTTCTTCTTCTTGCAGCGAGAAGGGCAGAACTTCGGAGAGCACGTCGGACCAGGCGGCTTCTTCGCCTTCGCCGTCGATCTTGACAAAGCGCTGGCCCTCGCTGGCCGAGAGCTGGATGGCCAGCAGATAGAGGCAGTCGTAGGCGTCGCCGCTTTCGGGCAGGCCGCCGCTCTGGCCCAGCAGGCGCGCCTCTTTGCCGCCCAATTGCACGTGCAGGCGGTTTTCATCGGCGGCGGAGCGGTCTTTCTCGTCCAGGGTCGAGCCGAAGGTGACCCATTCGACACCGTCTTCGTCCACGTCCACTTCGGCCAGCACCGGGCGGCCCAGATAGGCCGTCAAGGCATCGGCCGTCTTGGCGAGCATGTCGAGTTCGGCTTGCGTGAAACGCAGTTGGGCGGCGGGGGAAGAAGAGGTGGCGGACATGAAACGCTATGAGGAAACCGGGGCGCTCATTGTAGTGCGGCGCTGCTTCTTCCAGAGGCGCCAGCCCACCAGCGCCCCGCCGAACCCGGAAAGCGCGGCCACGCCCAATGCCCAGCGCGGCCCGAATTCATTGGCGATCCAGCCGACGAAGGGCGCGCCCACGGGCGTGCTGCCCATCAGTACGGCCATGAGAATGGCGATGACCCGGCCGCGCATGGCCGGTTCGGTCGATAGCTGCACCAGGCTGTTGGTCGAGACCGTGATGGTCTGCGCCGCGATGCCCAGCAGGACGAGCGTGGCGCCGAAGAGCCAGTAGGTCGGCATGAGCGCGGCGATCACGCAGCCCACGCCGAAGGCGATGGCGCCCGCGTAGATCCAGCGCAGCCGGGGCCTGTCGCGCCCCGCGGCCATCAGCGCGCCGCAGACCGAGCCCACGGCCATCATCGTGGTGAGCAGGCCATAGCCGCCGGCGTCGGCGTGAAAGGCCGTGACCGCCATGGTGGAGATGAAAATGGGAAAATTCAGGCCGAACGCGCTGATCAGGAAGATCGTGAACATGAGGGCGCGCAGGTCTTCGCGCTGCCAGACGTAACGCAGGCCCGCGATCAGGCTGCCGCTGCGTTTTGCGACACGCTCCCTGTTCGTGTGCAGTTGGGAGACGTCCAGCCGGTGCAGGGCAACGAGCACCGCGACGAAGGACGCGGCGTTCAGGACGAAGGCCCAGCCCGTGCCCGCGACCGCAATGATCATGCCCGCCAGCGCGGGCCCCACCATGCGGGCCATGTTGAACGAGGTGGAATTCAGGGCCACGGCGTTGCCGATGTCCTGCTCGTCGACGAGATCGGATACGAAGGTCTGCCGCGCCGGCGTGTCGAAAGCGGCGGTGCAGCCCAGCGCGAGCGCAAAGCCGTAGACCTGCCAGAGCTGCGCGGCGCCGCTCAGCGTGAGCAGGCCCAGTCCCAGCGCCAGCAGGCCCATCAGGCCCTGCGTGCAGAACAGCACCTTGCGGCGGTCGAAATGGTCGGCGGCGTAGCCGGTGAGTCCGAGCAGCAGCACTTGCGGGCCGAACTGCAGCGACATGGTGATGCCGACGGCGGCGGCGTCGTGATGCGTGAGTTCGGTCAGGACCAGCCAGTCCTGGGCGGTGCGTTGCATCCAGGAGCCGATGTTGGAAATCATCGAGCAGCCGGCCCACAGGCGGTAATTGCGCACGAGCAGCGAACGGAACATGGGCTTCATGTTCAGGCGCGTTCGAGCAGGTCCAGGACGTCGCGCGTCGAACCGGTTTCGCCCAGGCGGGGGAAGATGCGCGCCAGGCTGTTCTGGTGGGCGTCGGCGTGCAGGTCGGTCATGGCATCGACGGCCAGCGTCACGTTGTAGCCCAGTTCATAGGCCTGGCGCGCGGTCGATTCGACGCCGATGCTGGTGGCGATACCGCACAGCACGATCTGGGTGACGCCCAGATTCTTGAGCTGGGCATCGAGATCGGTGTGCAGAAAGGCGCCCCAGCTGCGTTTGGTGACGAGCCGGTCCTGCGGCTGCTGCCCGAGCTGCGGAATGAGATCGGCCCAGTCGGGCGGCGGCGCGGCGCGTTTTGCCTGTTCGGTGCGACCCGGCGCGCCGCTGTCCACATTGACCAGCACCACCGGCAGGCCGCGCCGGCGAAAGGCGTCGGCCAGTTCGACCGAGCGCTGGATGACGGGCTGGGCCGGATGCGGCGCGGTGGGCAGGGCAACGACGCCCTTCTGCAGATCGATGACGACCAGGGCGGTCTTGGGGTCGAGCGTGGTGAGCGGCATGGCGTGCGAGGGTTTGATGCGTCGAAGCGATTTTCAAGATAGTAGAGAATGTCCTCGCATATTTCAAACGCCAACGGGCAAGATCGGTTTCAGCAGATTTTCCTGCTTCAAGCGCAGGGAAGATCGTGCTTATTGTTAATATGCGAGGATAAAATCAAAAATGCTCAAATTGACGCCAACCCAGATCATCGGATCGATCCTGAATTGACCATGGCTACCGCAGCAAGCCCCGATCCCATTGCCGCCGGCACGCTGGAGCCCAAGCGCGAGCGCGGCCGCCGGCGCGTCCAGGCCATCATGTCGGCCGCCATGGACGTGTTCGCCGAAAAGGGGTTCGACGCGGCCACGATGACCGAGATCGCCGCGCGGTCCGACACCGCCATCGGCTCGCTCTATCGCTTCTTTGCCTCGAAAGAGGCGCTGGCAGATGCTTTGCTGCTGCGCTATACCCAGCACGCGGAGCAGGGACTGAAAGAGATAGGGCAACAGGTTCCCGGCCTGTCGGCCGAGAGCGTGGCGGCGCTGCTGGTGGACTTCATGGTGGCCCTGCAGGCGCAGCGCCGCTATGCGCTGGTGCTGCTGGACGCGCGCGGCGGCAGCGGCGGCCGGCGCGTTCAGTTTCGCCGCGCCATGCGGGCGGGCTTGGCGGCCATTCTGTGCAAGGTATCGGACACGCTCGCGCCGGCCCGGGCGCGGGCCATGGCGCCGGTACTGTTGTATCTGCTCAAGGGCGTGTCCCTGGCGCGCGACGAAGAGCCGGCCGTGCAGGCTTCGCTGACAGGCGAAATCCGCGAACTGGTGCGGCTTTATCTGCTGTCGATGCGCTAGCCGGGCAGCCGCACTTGGCCGCCGCGCGCCGCTCGGCCATTAGGCCGTTGCATCGGTCATGCCTGCCCGATGCGCGCGCCGCCGTGTCCCAGCCAGCGCAGCCGGCTTTTGTCCAGATCGGCCACGCTGCGACAGCCCAGCAGGCCGAGCGTGCGATCGATTTCCGTCTTCAGGATATGCAGGGCGCGTTCCACGCCCGGCTGGCCGGCGGCGGCCAGGCCGTAGGTCGTCGCGCGGCCGACCAGCACGGCGTCCGCGCCCAGGGCCACGGCCTTGAGTATGTCCGAGCCGCGGCGAAAACCCCCATCGAGCATCACGGCCAGCTTGCCGCCGACCTGGCGCACGACTTCGGGCAGCACGTCCATAGCGGACACCGCGCCGTCGAGCTGGCGGCCGCCATGATTGGACAGGACGATGCCGTCCAGGCCGGCGTCCACGGCTTTTTGCGCATCCGGCGCGCACATCACGCCCTTGACGAGCAGTTTGCCTGGCCAGAGGTCGCGCAGCCATGCGATGTCGTCCCACGACAGCGACGGATCCAGCTGCCGGCCCAGTGTGATCGTGGCCCCCTTGACGCTGTTCTGCCCCGGCGGCAGCAGGTCGCCCAGATTGGCGAAGCGCGGCATCCCGCTGGGCCACAGCACGTTGGCCATCCAGCGCGGGTGGCGCAGCACGTCGAGCTTGTTGCGCAAGGTCAGATGCAAAGGCCTGGCGTAATTGCGCAGGTCCCATTCGCGCTTGCCGAAGACGGCGCTGTCGGTGGTCACCACCAGCGCTTCGACGCCCGCTGCCCGTGCGCGCTGCGCAAGCCTGGCGACGGCATCGCGCGAGCGGTACAGATAGACCTGCATCCACACGCGTCCGCCCGCGCGCCGCACGACCTCTTCCAGCGCGACGGTCGACACGTTGCTCAGCACGAACGGAACGCCGGCCGCGGCGGCGGCGCTGGCCAGCTTGACGTCGCCTTCGCGGAACATCATGCCGCTGTAGCCGGTCGGGCCTATCATGAAGGGTGCCTCGATGCGCCGGCCGAACAGTTCCACGCTCGTGCTGCGCTTCTCGACGTCGACCAGCGTGCGCGGCACGAAGAATATTTCACCGAAGACGTCGCGGTTGCGCCGCAGGGTGGCTTCGTCGTCGGTGCCGCCTTCGATGTATTCAAAACAGAAATTCGGCAGACGGCGGCGCGCCATTTCCCGCAGATCGTCGATGCCGTGGGCGCGATCGGCGTCGCGCCCCGAGTAAAAGTGGCGTTTCAATTGCATGCTCCTCTTGTGCCCTGAGCCGGACGCGCATCGTCCGGCCCGCTTCAGGTCACCACGCCTACCTGCCAGGGGATGAATTCGCTCTGTCCGTAGCCGTGCAGCTCGCTCTTGGAGCGCTGGCCCGAAGCGCAGGCCAGCATCATCTGGAAGATGGCCTGCCCGAGTTCGTCGATGCTGGCCGTGCCATCGACGATGCCGCCGCAGTTGATGTCCATGTCTTCTTCCTGGCGCATCCACAAGGCCGTATTGGTCGCGAGCTTGAGCGACGGCGACGGGGCGCAGCCGTAGGCGGACCCGCGCCCCGTGGTGAAGCAGATGAGATTGGCGCCCGAAGCGACCTGTCCCGTGGCCGAAACGGGATCGTAGCCCGGTGAATCCATGAACACGAAGCCTTTGGCGCGGATCGGCTGCGCGTATTCGTAGACGTCGACCAGGTTCGTGGTGCCGCCCTTGGCCACCGGGCCGAGCGACTTTTCCGGGATGGTCGTCAGGCCGCCGGCCTTGTTGCCCGCCGACGGGTTGTTGTTGAGCTCTCCGCCGTTGCGCGCGCAGTAGTCCTGCCACCAGGCGATGCGCTTGAGCAGCTTCTCGCCGACGGCCCGGCTCACGGCGCGGCGCGTCAGCAGGTGTTCGGCGCCGTAGACTTCGGGAGTCTCGGACAGGATGGCCGTGCCGCCGTGCCGCACGAGCCGGTCGACCGCCGCGCCCAGCGCAGGATTGGCGGAGATGCCCGAATAGCCGTCCGAGCCGCCGCACTGCAGGCCGACGCACAAGTGCGAGGCGGACACCGGTTCGCGCTGCACGCGGTTCGCTTCTTCGAGCATGCCCTTGACCATTGCGATGCCGTACTCGATGGTCTTGCGCGTGCCGCCGGTGTCCTGGATGGTGAAGCTGCGCTGTTTGAGGCTGCTTTCGCCCAGTCCGCCGGATTCGAGTACGCCGTCGATCTGGTTGGTCTCGCAGCCCAGGCCGACGAAGAGCACCGAGGCGAAGTTCGGGTGCACCGCGTAGCCGGCCAGCGTGCGGCGCAGTATGCCTATGCCTTCGCCCTGCATGTCGATGCCGCAGCCCAGCCCGTGGGTCAGCGCGATCACGCCGTCCACGTTCGGATAATCGAAGAGCGCCTCGGGGTTCACGTCGCGCCGGAAGTGGTCGGCGATGGCGCGGGCGACCGTTGCCGAGCAGTTCACGCTCGTCAGGACGCCGATGTAGTTGCGCGTCGCGATGCGCCCGTCCGCGCGGCGTATGCCCATGAAATGGGCCGGTTCGTCCACATAGGACGTCGGGTGCGTGTCGACGCCGAAGGCGTGGTCGCGCTCGAACTCGGACATGCCCAGATTGTGCGTGTGCACGTGCTGCCCGCGCGCGATGTCCTGGCTCGCCACGCCGATGATCTGGTTGTAGCGCCTGACCGGTTCGCCTGCCTTGATCGCGCGCGTGGCGATCTTGTGCCCGGGCGGTATCAGGCCCGAGACGGCCAGGTCTTCCTGGTCGAGGCGCGTGCCCGACATGAGTTGGCGCGTGGCGATGACGACATCGTCGTTGGGATGCAGGCGGATGGCCGCATGCTTGGCAGAAGCTTGAGTCGGCATGAAAATTCTCGAAAGCAGTAGGGGCGGGAGCCGGCGACGGCTCCCGCGGTCTTGGCCTAGCGGTCGCTTGCCCCATCAACAGGCAGCGGTTC
>CALGFL010000211.1 GCA_937881145.1 uncultured Bordetella sp. | reverse complement strand
GGCCTATACGCTGACGGAACAATTCGCCGGAGCGGGGGCCTGGGGATTCTGGGGCGGCATGGCGCTGGCCGCGCTCCCCACCGGCCTGCTGGGCGCCGCGGTCGAAATCGTGCTGCTGCGGCGCATCTACAAGGCACCCGAACTGTTTCAGCTGCTGGCCACTTTCGCACTGGTGCTGGTCGTCAACGACGCGGTGCTGTGGCTGTGCGGCCCGGCGGACCTGCTGGGCCGGCGCGCGCCGGGCATGAAGGGCGCCGTCGCCCTTCTCGGCCGCCACTTTCCCAGCTACGACATTTTCCTGATCGTCGTGGGCCCCATCGTGCTGGCGCTGCTGTGGCTGCTCCTGACGCGCACGCGCTGGGGCACGCTGATCCGCGCCGCCACGCAAGACCGCGAAATGCTCGGCGCCCTGGGCATCAACCAGGCCTGGCTCTTTACCGGCGTGTTCGCGCTGGGAACCCTGCTGGCGGGCGTGGGCGGCGCGGTGCAATTGCCGCGCGAGCCGGCCAGCCTCGGACTCGATCTGAGCACCATCGCCGATGCCTTCGTGGTGGTGGTGGTGGGCGGCATGGGCTCCATTCCCGGCGCCTATCTGGCAGCGCTGCTCATCGCCGAGGTCAAGTCCCTGTGCGTGGGCATCGGGCTCGTGCATGTCCTGGGCGTCTCGTTCTCGTTCACCAAACTCACGCTGGTGGTGGAGTTCCTGGTCATGGCGCTAGTGCTGGTCTTGCGCCCCTGGGGCTTGATGGGGCGCCAGCAAGGCGCCAGCCGCAACAGCGCGCCGGTCGAGGCGCCGCTGCGCCCGGGCACGCCGGCCTTCAAGGCGATCGCCGCTGTCGTGGTGCTCGCCCTGGCCGCGCTGCCGCTGCTGTCGGCCCATCTGCCCTATGCTTCGGTGCTCATGCAGGACGTGCTCATCGCGGCGCTCTTTGCCGTGAGCCTGCACTTCATCATGGGGCCGGGCGGCATGGCTTCGTTCGGCCATGCCGCGTACTACGGCCTGGGTGCATACGGCGCGGGCATTTTGATCAAGTCGCTGACCATGCCCATGCCGCTCGCGCTGGCCCTCGCGCCGCTGATCGCGGGCGCGGGCGCGCTGCTCTTCGGCTGGTTCTGCGTGCGCCTGTCGGGCGTCTACCTGGCCATGCTCACGTTGGCCTTCTCGCAGATCGTGTGGTCGATCGTGTTCCAGTGGGACGACGTCACCGGCGGCTCGAACGGCATGATCGGCGTCTGGCCGGCGAGCTGGCTGGGCGGCACGGCCTATTACTACCTGACGCTGGCGCTGGTGGTGCTGTCGATCTTTCTCATGCGGCGCATTCTGTTCGCGCCCTTCGGCTACGCGCTGCGCGCTGGCCGCGACTCGGCATTGCGCGCCGACGCCGTGGGCATCGACGTCAAGCGCGTGCAGTGGTCGGCTTTCGTCATCGCCGGCATCTTCGCGGGCGTGGCCGGCGCGCTCTTCGTGTTCGCCAAGGGCACGATCTCGCCCGAGGTCATGGGCGTGAGCAAATCGGTCGACGGCCTGGTGATGGTGCTGCTGGGCGGCGTGCAGACCCTGCTCGGCCCGGTCGTGGGGGCGGCGGTGTTCAACGTGCTGCAGGACTACATCATCAACGCCACGGATTATTGGCACGCCGTCTTCGGCGGGATCATCCTGCTCCTGGTGATGGCTTTCCCGCAGGGCATCGTCGGCTTCGCTCGCCAGGCAGCCGAACAATGGAAAGCGCGCCGTGGTAACCATGGCGCTTCGACCGCCGAGGAGAAGCAAGCATGACGGTCCTGCTGCAAGTGCGCAATCTGAGCAAATCCTTCGGCGGCGTCAAGGCCGTGGACGGCATCGATTTCGACATCGCCGAGGGCGAACTGCTGGCGCTCATCGGCCCCAACGGCGCGGGCAAATCCACCACCTTCAACATGGTGGGCGGCCAGCTCGCGGCCACCACCGGCTCGGTCCTGTTCAAGGGCGTCGATCTGGTGGGCATGAAGCCGCGCGCCATCTGGCGCCGCGGCGTGGGCCGCACCTTCCAGATCGCCGCCACCTTCGCCTCGCTGACCGTGGTCGAGAATGTGCAAATGGCCTTGCTGTCTCATCACGGCCGCACCTTCGGCCTGTGGCAGCCGGCCGCCGCGCAGTTCCGCGGCGAGGCGCTGGACCTGCTGGCCCAGGTCGGCATGGACAGCCAGGCCGACCGCCCCTGCAGCGAACTGGCCTACGGCGACATCAAGCGCGTGGAACTGGCCATGGGCCTGGCCAATGATCCCAAGCTGCTGCTCATGGACGAGCCCACCGCGGGCATGGCGCCCAAGGAGCGCAACGATCTCATGGCGCTCACCAAGCGCCTGGTGGTCGAGCGGCGCATGTCCGTGCTGTTCACCGAGCACAGCATGGACGTGGTGTTCGCTCATGCCGACCGCATGATCGTGCTGGCGCGCGGCCGGCTCATCGCCGAAGGCAGCGCGCAGATGATCCGCAACCACCCCAAGGTGCAGGAAGTGTATTTCGGCTCGGGCAAGACTTTCGAGAAGGACAAAGCCATGCAGGAGGCCGCGCAATGAACGCCGCTGTGCTTGAAACCCCCGCGTCCGGCGCCGCCGCGCCGAATCATGCGACGCTGCTGCAAGTCGACGCGCTCAACGCCTGGTACGGCTCGGCCCACATCCTGTTCGACGTGTCGCTCGATGTGCGGCGCGGCGAGGTGGTGGCGCTGATGGGCCGCAACGGCGCGGGCAAATCCACCACCTTCAAGGCCATCATGGGGTTGCTGGGCAAGCGGCAGGGCCAGGTGAGCTTCATGGGCAAGCCCATCATGGGGCTGCAGCCCTACGAGATCGCGCGCCTGGGCTTGGGCTTCGTGCCGGAAGACCGCCGCATCTTCACCGACCTCACCGTGACCGAGAACCTGGACGTGGGCCGCCAGCCGCCGCGCCGCTGGCCCGACGGCAGCGAGTCGCTGACCTGGACGCCGGCCGCGCTGTACGAGCTCTTTCCCAACCTGGGCGCCATGCAGGACAGGCCGGGCGGCAACATGAGCGGCGGCGAGCAGCAGATGCTGACGGTGGCCCGCACGCTCATGGGCAACCCCTTCCTGGTGCTGCTGGACGAACCTTCCGAGGGCGTGGCGCCGGTCATCGTGGAGCAGATGGCGCACATGATCCTGCAGCTCAAGGCCAGGGGCGCGAGCATCCTCCTGTCGGAGCAGAACATGCACTTCGCAGAGCTGGTGTCCGACCGCGCCTATGTGCTTGAGAAAGGCCAGATCAAGTTCGAAGGCAGCATGACGGAGCTGGCCGCAAACGAGGAAGTGCGGCGCGCTTATCTGTCGGTTTGAAGCAGCCCGCCGCGAAAGCGCACACGCTTTTTTCCAACGCCCCATCAATTGCTCATGGGGCGTTTTTTCGCCGGCCGATCTGCGCGAGCCTTACCGCATGGACATCATCAATGCCTCGCTGTTTCCCGGCCTGGACGGCGCGCAGCGGATTCGCAATCCCGATGGGATCGCCGTTATCATCTTTCTCGTGACGCCTATCATCGATCAATTCATCAGCGCGGAACTCGCCGCCGTGCTCGTCGCCGCGATTTCCGGCGGCAAACTCCCCTTGGCGCGCCGGAATTGACCGTCATCCAGATTAAAAGAACGTCCATGTCCCACAAGAAAGAAGCCCCTGCGCACGGCGCCACCCAGGTGAAAAAAACCGGCGACGCCACCTCGCGCTATGAGTTCTCCGACCAGGTCGGACACTTGCTGCGCCGGGCTTACCAACGGCATACCGCGCTGTTTCAGCAGTCCATCCCCGACTCGAAACTCACTGTCGGGCAGTTCGTCGTGCTGTGCGCGCTGCGCGATCACGTGCATTCGTCGATCATCGATCTGGTCAAGCTGACGGTCATCGATCAAAGCACCATCCGGGGCGTCGTCGACCGGCTCAAGAGCCGCGACCTGATCAAGCTCGAAACCGATCCGGACGACCGGCGCAAAGTCATCGCCAGCCTGAACCCGGCCGGCCAGCGCATGGTCCAGGAGATGGAGCCGTTCGCCCGCACGATCACCGAAGAAACGTTCGGCACCTTGAACCAGGCCGAGCGCGTGGCCCTGCTCTATCTGCTCAAGAAAATGATCGGCTCGGAGCCGAACGCCGGCCCCGCCAGCGGCCAGGGTTGATTCACAGCCCCGCCAGCAGCGTCCACTCGCCGCAGGCAGGCGCCTGCACCGGCCACGATGCGGCCGAAGGCGCGTCGGCGCCGCCATGGCGCGCCAGATAATGCACGGCGCGTATCACGCCGGCATGGGTGATCCAGACCGCCTCGTCATCCATCGCCGTATCCCTCATGGCATGGGCGACGCGCCGCAGCACATCCGTCACGCACTCCCCGCCGCCTGCACGGTATTGCGCAAAATCGTGCGTCCATGCGTCGATATCGGCTTGGGATATGTCTTGCCAGGGCACGCCTTCCCACGCGCCGAAGTGCATTTCGTTCAGGCGCTCGTCGCGCACCGGCCGCAAGTCGTCGCGCAAAGCCGCCAGGGCCTGCGCAAGCCGGCCCGCGCGCCGCAGGCCCGAAACCCGCACGGGCAGGCCTTGCGGCAGCGCCGCCGCCAACGCGCGCGCGCTCGATAGCGTGGCGGCCGCGTCGGCCTCGATATCGAGACTGCCGTAGCAGATACCTGCTTCGATCAAGGGCGCGGCATGCCGCGCCAGCCACAACTTCATATCGCGCCCGCCGCGGACACGCCGAGCAGCAGGCCCAGGTAGAAGGCCAGCTCGCACACCTGCTGCGTGGCGCCCAGCGCATCGCCGGTGTAGCCCTGCAGGCGCCGATGCAACAGGCGAACCATCGCCGCCCAGGCCAGCACGCAAGCGGCCACGCCGGCGATCCAGAACCAGGCGGGGTAGCGCCAGCATGCGCAAGCCAAAGCCAGCAGGGCCCAGAACAGCGCGCCCGCCATGACGCGCCCCTTGGCGCCGGACGCCGTGAGCGCCGATTTGGAATCGTTCTCCCGGATATAGGGCAGCACGGCAACGATGCCGACCGGCATCAGCCGCGAGAACGCATGGCCCGCGAACCAGGCCCATGCGGCCAGGACCGGGTCGACCTGAGCCAGCGCGACGATGAGACCTATCCTGAGCAGCAAGGACAGCGCCAAGGTAATCGCGCCATAACTGCCGATGCGCGAATCTTTCATGATCTCCAGCGCGCGCTCCCGGCCGACATGGCCGCCCAGGCCGTCGGCCAGATCGGCCAGGCCGTCTTCATGAAACGCGCCGGTCAGCATCGCCGTGGCGATTACCCCGAGCACGGCGGCGACCCACGGCGCCGCGCCCACATCGGGCAGCAGGCGCAAGGCAATGTGAAAGCAGATTGCGCCTGCGGCGCCGACCAGCGCGCCGACCAGGGGCAAATAAGCCAGGCAGGCCTGCTGCATCGCCGGGCTGTAGCCTGCCCATGCCGCGAGCCGCCTGGGCAAAGGCATACGCGTGAAGAACTGCAGCGCGAGCAGGAAGTGGCGCAAGGCTTTCATGGATGGCCCAGGCTCAGGGTTTGCCTTCTTCGCGCGAGACGCCCGCGGATTCGAAACTCGCCATGTCCCGCAGGACCGCGCAGGCCGACTGCATCAACGGCCAGGCCAGCGCCGCGCCCGACCCTTCTCCCAGACGCAGCTGCAGATCCAGCAGAGGTTCGCCCTTCAAGGCGTCCAGCATCAGAGTGTGGCCGCGCTCGCCCGAGCGATGGGCGAACACGCAGCGCTGCAGCACCTGGGGAGCCAGGCGGCTGGCGACCAGCACGGCCGCGCTGACGATGAAGCCGTCGACCACGATCACGCGGTTCTGCGCGGCGGCCTGCAAAATGGCGCCCACCATCGTGGCGATCTCGAAGCCGCCGAACGCCGCGAGCACGTCCAGCGGCTGCCGGGCGGCCTGGTGCCTGGCGAGCACGGTGCGCAGTATGCCGGTCTTGCGGGCGATGCCCGCATCGTCCAGGCCCGTGCCGGCACCGGTGCACTCGGCAATGTCGAGCTGTGCCAGGCGCGCCAGCAGCAGCGAAGCCGACGAGGTGTTGCCGATGCCCATCTCGCCCAGCAGCAGCGCATTGCCCGGCAGATCGGCCAGCAGGGCCTTGCCGTTTTCCAGCGCGGCGTCGCGCTGCTCCGGCGTCATGGCCGGGGCTATCGACGCATCGGCCGTACCGGCCGCGATCTTGCGCAGCAACAGGCCGGGACGCGGCGCGAAATCGTGCTTCACGCCGCAGTCGACCACCGTCAGCGCGATGCCGTGCTGACGGGCCAGCACGCTGACCGCCGCGCCGCCAGCCAGAAAGTTCTCCACCATTTGCCAGGTCACGTCGCTGGGGTAGGCCGACACGCCTTGCGCGGCCAGGCCGTGGTCACCCGCGAACACCACCATCTGCGGCGCGCGCAGCTCGGGCGTCGTGCTGCCCAGGATCGATCCCAGACGCGCAGCCAGGGCTTCAAGACGACCCAGCGATCCCTGCGGCTTGGTCTTGTTGTCCAGCGCGTGCTGCAGGCGCCGGGCCAGATCGGGGTTGTCCAGATCGGCGATGACGGGAATGGAAAAAGCCATGAGGTATCGATTCCTTCAGGAGATCAGAGCGTACAGCACGTCGGAATCGACATGCCGATCGAGAAATTGCGCCAGGCCGTCGAAGACGGCATCGGCGGCGGGCGTCTTGCCGCCCAGCAACGCCTGCAGCACCGCCGGCTCTTCGAACAGGCCGTGCACATAAAGACCCAGTACATTGCCAGCGGCGTTCTGCCAGGCCAGCCCGGGGATTACTTCGCGCGCGTCGGCCTGCACGGCGCCCGCGCAGGCGCGGGTCTGGCCGTGATGAATCTCATAACCGCGCAGCGGCACGCCGGACAAGCCGGCCCAGCGACCCGCCAGCTCGCCGAACCGCGTCTCGCAACGGCGCACGATTTTGTCGGCAGCGAAAGCGGTCGACAAGCACAGCAACCCCAACCCGCGCGCCTGACCGTCGATGCCGTAGGGGTCGGTCATCTCGACTCCCAGCATCTGCAGGCCGCCGCACAGACCGAGCACGGCTGCGCCGCGATCCGCATGCCGCAGCACCGCCCGGTCCAGGCCTTGCGCGCGCAGCCACGCGAGGTCGCCGCTGGTATGTTTGGACCCGGGCAGGATGATCCAGTCGTTCGTGCCCAATCCCTCCAGTTGCGCCGGCTCGCGCGCCCAGACGAGCCGCACGCCGGGCAGGTTTTTCAGCGCCTGAAATTCATCCAGATTGCTGATGTGCGGATAGGCCACGATGGCGATCGTCCTTTCCGCCTGGCCGACGAGCGTGGCCCGGTCGTCGAAAACGCCGTCTTCTTCGGGCAGGCCATGATCGCGCCACATGGGCAGCACCGCCACCGTGGGAATGCCGGTCATGTCCTGGAGCTGCCGCGGCGCCGGCGCCAGCAGCGCCGGATCGCCGCGGAATTTATTGAGCACGAAGCCGCGTATCAATTCCCGGTCTTCGGGACGCAGCAAAGCCCAGGTTCCATACAAATGCGCGAAAGCGCCGCCTCGATCTATGTCCGTCACGAGCAGGCAGCGCGCCTGAGCGCGACGCGCCACGCGCATATTGACGATGTCGCTGTCCATGAGATTGATTTCGGCGGGCGAGCCTGCGCCTTCGATGACGACCACGTCGTTCTGCGCGCGCAGCGCATCGAGCGCGGCCGCGATGGGCGGCCACACCCGCGCACTGCGTTCACGCCACGGCATGCGCGTCAGCGCTTCGTCCACCTTGCCCAGCAGCACGACCTGGCTGTGCGTATCGGCCTCGGGCTTGAGCAACAAGGGATTCATGCGCACGTCCGGCTCCGCGCGCGCGGCCAAGGCCTGGAAATACTGGGCCGAGCCGATTTCGCCCTGCCCGCCCCCCGCGGCCGCGACCCGCGCGTTGTTGCTCATGTTCTGCGCCTTGAACGGCGCGACCTTGAGCCCCCGATTGGCATACCAGCGGCACAGCGCGGTGGCCAGCCAGCTCTTGCCGGCGCCGCTGGTCGTGCCCAGCACCATGACGCAGCGGGCATTCATGAGGCCCCCTTGGCGCTGCGCGCCGTCCCCCCGAGGGGGATCGCTCGCTTGGGGCGGCCCGGCTCTCGCGAGGCCCCCTTGGCGCTGCGCGCCGTCCCCCCGAGGGGGATCGCTCGCTTGGGGC
>CALGFL010000210.1 GCA_937881145.1 uncultured Bordetella sp. | reverse complement strand
AGAATGGGGATGATCATCAGCCAGATGAGCAGGCCCACCGGCAAGTTGACCTGGGCGATCTGCAGATGGCCGACGACCTGGAAAGCGCCAGGCGCGGCCAGGCCCGACAGGACACCGGCGACGATGCACAGGAAAACCCAGACCGAGAGATAGCGTTCGAAAATGCTCATGCTTCCCTCTTACGCTTTGCCGATGCCGCGCTGCGCATGCCGCAAAGACGGGGCATCCAGAGGTTCCGGCGCGGCGGGCGCGCAGCAGGCGGCGGGAGCAGGCGTGGGCGCACAGCAGGCCGTCGCAGCCGACCGCCCGGATCCGTTGAAGGTCGGAATGCCTTCCAGCGTGCGGAAATGTTCCCAGGCGATGCCCTGCGGGTCGGTGACCCAGTGCTTGTCGCTGCGGGCGTAGCAGCAGGCGGCCTGCCCTTCATCGAGGATGGGCATTTGCGCCGCCTGGGCCTGCGCCTTGAGGGCGGCCAGGTCGGCATCGTTGTCGACCTGGATGCCGAAGTGATCCAGACCGGCCTGGCGCCCGCGCGCGGAAATGGCGAAATTCACCGGAGGATCGTCCAGCATCCACTTGGCATAGTCGGCCTCGACCCGGGCGGGCTGTGCCGCAAAAAGGCCGGAATAGAAAGCGATGTTGCGGTTCAGGTCGTCGACGTACAAATGCACGTGAAAGCGTTTCATGGGGGTTCTCCCGTTCAGCAGGTTTGACAGGCGTTCGCCGCGGCATCGACCTCGCAGGCGCTGCCTTGGCAGCAGTGCTCGGTCAGGTAACCCAACAGGCCGTTCATGCGCGGGAAATCGGCGCGATAGATCAGATTGCGGCCGTGTTGCTCGACGGTGACCAGACCGGCACGAGCCAATTCCTTCAAATGGAAGGACAAGGCATTGCGCGCTACGCCCAGGCGTTCGGCCAGGACACTGGGCACGAGCCCGCCGGGGCCGGCAACGACCAGGGCGCGGAAAATGCGCAGGCGCTGTGCATGGGCCAACGCAGTCAGCGACGAGACGGCCTGATCTTCAGTCATGATCTTTAAATTCAATAATTCAATGATTATTGAATCATAGTGGAGGACTGGACTTCAGGCAACACACTGCACGGATTCCGCGATTTCCCCGCCTACCGGGCGGGATAGTGCCTCAACGCGCCGGGCAAAGACGCGGGCAGCCGCTGGCCGAGCAGCCACTCCAGCGCCAGCGGCCAGAGCGATTCCTCAAAGCGCTTGTGGAAGAACGCGAAGTGGCCTATCGCAGCCTCGCCGACCGCGTCCGGCGCCAGGCGAAGATGGCGGCGTTCGCTCCCGGTGTAATAGCCGAGCAGACGATCGATGGCCGGGACGGTGCCGAAAGGATCGTCGTCGATGCCCAGGGCGAGGATGGGCGCGCGCACCTTGGCGAAGCGATCCGGCGCGTCGCCCGCATCCGGCAGCGATGCCTCGAAGCGCGGACCCATGCCTGCCCAGTTCAAGGCCACGCCCTTGGGAGTGTCCTCCATCCAGCCCAGGCGCTTGGCCGGCACATAGCCGAACAGGCGGGCGATCAGCGGCATCGCAATATGCCAGCGCAAAACCATGCCCAGGCGCATGCCCCGGGCATAGTCGCGCCAATAGGCGAACTGCGCGCCCATGGTGAAGATACGCCCGATCCGATGCGCCGACGGCGCCAGGCCGATCACGAAGCCGCCGATCGAATGACCGACCACGTATATCGGCTGATCGGGAAAATGCGCCATGGCGCAGCGCAATGCCCCCTCGAAATCGTTGGCCCCCCAATCGAGCCAGGACGCGCCAAGCGCGCGCAGCGAGTTCGGCCGCGACTCGCCGATGCCGCGGTAGTCATACGTCAGCACGTCGCAGCCGCGCGCGTGCAGCGCGTCGGCGAACCGTTCGTAATAACGACAGCGGACCGACGTGGCGCTATTGATGATGACAATGGGCCGCGGCTGCACCGGCGCCCGGGCGCCGCGCCACGCGAATCCGTGCAGCGCATAGCCGTCGGCGGCGGGAAAGGAGACGGACTCGGGCATTACAAATCACGAAGCATCGTTGTCGGTTGCGCCGCGGGATGCCGGCGCGCGGATCGGAGAGCGGACTGCTGCAGGTTCATCATCGTAGCCTGCATGACGGCGACCACCCTGTGGGACGGCTCGTCGCCGTGAAACGCCACGATCTCTCCTGTGCCCATGGATGAAGCCATGCTGCGGCGGCTGACTCACTGCTCGAGGTTGTCCATGGCCGCTCCGATTCGTGATCGATTCGTGACTTTACGCAATACCGCGTCTTGTAAACGATTGCCCCTTGAAGTTTCGCAACAACGCCGCCTGCGCGCGAATCTGGCGTGCGCAAAACCCTAGCCCAGCCGCACCCAATCGACCGCTTCGAGCGCATAGGAAACAAACAGAAAATCCCGAATGGCGATGATGCGATCCGCGCGCCATTCGAGCAAAACGAAGTGCGCAGGTTTGTCCATGGGGCTTGTGTTGTCGAACACCAGCATCGCCGGCCGTCCTTCGACCGCTCCGAAAGCGAAGCGCCATTTCGTCACTTGCGCATACCCCGTGAAATAGCGGCTGATTTCCTGCCGGCCTTCGAGCTTGAGCCGGTTCACCAAGTCGAGTTTCACGTCCTCGGCGAGCAAGTCGCGGATGGCATCGAAGTCGCCCATCTGGAAGAGACGGACGTAGGCCGTCATTTTTTTCCGATCGCCGTGCGACAACAGCGGCAGCCGCGTCGCATCGGTGCGCCCGGCCAGTTGCCGCAGCGCCGCGCGACCGCGCTGCAACGCCGATTTGGCGGCCGCCGGCGTGCAATCGGCGATGGCCGCGATCTCCTCGACCGTATGGCCCAGGACGTCCTTGAGTATCACCGCGCAGCGCTGCAGTTCGGGCAACTGCAGAAAGGTCTGGAAGCCGACCATGACGATCTCGTCGTCGGGCAGCTTTGCCGCGCCCATGTCCTCGGTCAGCGGGACGACAGGGCTGCGGGAACGCTGTCGCAGAAAATCCAGGCAGGTGTTGTGCGCAATGCGCAGCAGCCAGCCTCCCAGGTTCTCCACCACCGCGCCCTGCCCGCGCGCCTGCAGAGCCTTGACCAGCGCGTCCTGCAGCACGTCCTCCCCGTCCACGGACGAACCCGTCATGCGCGCGCAGTAGCGATGCAGCCGCGGCCGCAGCGCTTTCAGACCCTCTTCGAACTCGTCCGTGTTCATCTATTCACTCATCGGGTTTCACTCAATACCGTCGAGCCCATTATCGAATCCAGGCTCGCCAGCTCAGCGATCCGCGGGAAATAATCCACCATGCGCGGATCGCCGCGCATGGCCTGGACGGCCGCCGGAGTCTCCCACTCGGAGTAGATGACGACACTGGCGCCGTCCTGGGCCGCGATCAGCCGGGCCGCCTTCCAGCCGTCAAGCCTGCGGATCACCGTTTCGATGTTCTGCTTCAACAG
>CALGFL010000209.1 GCA_937881145.1 uncultured Bordetella sp. | reverse complement strand
TGCGACAGCCGCCGCGGCCGGCGCGGGCTCGGGTTCTGCCGGAGCCGGTTGCGCCGCGGTTTCGGCCGGCGCGGCAGCCGTCGCCATATGGCTGGCTTCGAGCTGGCGCTGCAGGTCGTCGATCTGGGTCTGCAGGCGCTGGCGTTCCAGCGTGGCGGCGTTCAATTCGCTGCGCACTTGCTCGGACTGCTCGGTGGACAGCCGCGGTGGCCCATAGTTGGTTTGCAGGAACAGCACGCCGCCTGCGCCCAGCGCGATACCGATAAGCAGCAACCCCAGGCCGCGCGGCAGGCGCCGATTGTGTCGACCAGGCTGATAAACAGACGGTTTGAAAACCGGACGTCCCGATTGTCCGAGCATGCCCATGTAAGACTTCCTGTGCCTTGGGTTTGATGTAAGAGGTGAAGAATCCAAAGCATACTACTGCGGCGCTTTGCGCCGGGTCAGATGCCCGGCCCCGAGCCTGGATCGGCACCGAGTTCGGCGTCGAGCGCCTGTAAACGTTGCGGCGTACCCACGTCGACCCAACGACCGGTATGCCGGCCGGCGCGCACGGCGCCGCGCGCCATGGCCTGCCGCAGCAGCGGCGCCAGCGGGGCAGGGTGGCCGCACGCGAGGCCGGCAAACAGCTGCGGCCGATAGAGGCCTATGCCGGTAAAAGTCAGTCTGGCCTGGCCTTCGACTGCCGCGCGGCCGTCGGACAGCAGCGCGAAATCGCCTTGCGGGTGCTGCGGCGGGTTGTCGGCCAGCAGCAGCCAGGCGTCGGCATGGGCCTGGTCCATTTCACGCAGCGCCGCGCCGGATAGCGCGGGATCCCAGTCGCACCAGATATCGCCGTTGACGACCAGAAAAGGATCCGTGCCCAGCAAGGGCAGGGCCTGCACGATGCCGCCGGCGGTTTCCAGCGCCCGGCCCTCGGCGGAATAGCGGATGCGCACGCCCCAGCGGCTGCCGTCGCCCAGCGCCTGGACGATACGCTCGCCCAGCCAGGCATGATTGACGACGATGTCGTGCAAACCGGCCTGCGCGAGCCGTTCCAGGTGCCAGGCGATCAGCGGCTTGCCGCCCACCGCCAGGAGCGGCTTGGGCGTGTGATCGGTAAGCGGCCGCATGCGCTCGCCGCGGCCTGCCGCCAGGATCATCGCCCGCATCAGAAGGTGTACCCCACGGTGGGCGTGGCCTGGTCGAGCTGGTCCAGCAGGCGCAGCAGGGGGGCGAAGACGCCGTAGCGCCGAGCGACCTGGCGCACATATTGGTTGACGCGCGGCATATGGGCCAGATAGCCCGATTTGCCGTCGCGATGATTCAGGCGGGCGAACACGCCCAGGATGCGCAGATTGCGCTGCAGGCTCATCCACTCGTAGGCGCAGTGGAATTGGGCGAAATCAGCGGGCACCGGCAGGCCGGCGCCGCGCGCCAGTTCCCAGTAGCGGATGGCCCAGTCCAGCTGCTGCGGCTCTTCCCAGGTGGTGCGGGCATCGGTCACCAGCGAGGCCAGGTCGTACGTGAGCGGCCCGGCCAGGGCGTCCTGGAAGTCCAGGATGCCGGGGTTGGGACCGAATCGTGCCTCGTCGCAAACCATCAGATTGGGTGAATGAAAATCGCGGTGCACGTAGACGGGTGTCTGCGTGGCGCAGCTTTCCGAGAGCAGCCGGAAGATTTTCTGCAGGGCGTCGGACTGCTTGTCGGTGAGCGTGACGCCGTGATGGCGCTGCACGTACCACTCGGGGAACAGTTCCAGTTCGGCGGCCATGCGCGCCGCGTCGTAGGGCGGCAGCCCGGCGGTCGAGGCCTGCTGCATCTGCACCAGGGCGGTCAGCGCCTGGCGGTACAGGACCTGCAGGCGGGCGTCGTCCAGGCCGGCCTGGATGCGCTGATAGTAGGTTTCATGGCCCAGATCGGACAGCAGCAGCAGGCCCTGTTCGGGCGCCCGGGCCAGCACGGCCGGCACGTTCAGCCCGGCCTCGCGCAGCAGGCCGCCGGCGTGCACGAAGGCACCCACGTCTTCGTGGGGCGGTGGCGCGTCCATCACGATGACGGTGCCGCGCCCGGCCTCGAGGCGGAAATAGCGCCGAAAGCTCGCGTCGCTGGAAGCGGGCTGCAGCGTGTCCAGGCGCAGGGCCAGCTCGGGCGGCAGGCTGCGCAGCCAGGCCTCGATCAGGGACAGGCGCGGGTCGTGGGATGGGCTCAAGAGTACCGTCTCGAATTCAGCGGATTTTGTAGGAAAACCGGGGTGCGGGGCCGCGCTTTCGTGGGGAATTCCCCGACGCTTGGGCGTTTGGCCAGCTTCTCTATAATACCGGGTCGCTTCGCTCCGGCACCTTTTCGATATGCCGCAGAGGGGCCCACTTCATACGGGGTTGGTTTTCGTGCTCGTGCGCATGGTCCGGTGGTTGATTCTTCTCGCAGTCGGCGTGGCCGGAGCCGCGTCGGCCCAGGCCGCGGCCATTTCCAATCCCGGCGCCGATGCCACGGCGCGGCCATCCTCCCAGGTGGAAGTGCCGGGCCTGCAGCCGCCGGCCGGGATGCGCACTTCGTCCCGCCTGCGCGAGCATTCGCTGCCCGCCGACGCCATCTCGACCTTCATCCAGGGCGACCAGATGAAGGGCAATCCCGATACGGCGTTCACCCTGACCGGCCATGCCCAGATACGCCGTCCCGATGCGGTGCTCAAGGGCGACAGCATCCACTACGACCGGGCAACCGGCGAAGTGACGGTCAACGGCAATCTGCGCGTGCTGCGCGACGCCACGCTGATCACCGGCCCGTCCGGGCACATCAATCTGGACGACTACCAGGGCGAGATCCAGAAGCCCGATTTCTGGCTCGGCGCCACTGGCGGCACGGCCCAGGCCCAGCACGCGGACATCTTCAGCAAATCGGAATTCCGCCTCACGCAGGTTCGCTACAGCAACTGCTCCTGTTCCGACCCGTCCTGGTACATCAAGGCCGACAGCCTCGATATCGACATGGATGCGAACGAAGGCGTGGCGCACGATGGCGTGCTCTATTTCAAGGGCGTTCCCATCCTGGCTTCGCCCTACCTGACTTTCCCGGTCAAGAACGAACGCAAGTCGGGCTTCCTGGTTCCCACCTACAGCGCATCCAGCAGCACCGGCTTCACCGTGTCGGCACCGTACTACTTCAACCTGGCGCCCAACTACGATCTGACGCTCGATCCGCAGATCATGAGCAAGCGCGGCATGATGCTGGGCGCGACGGGGCGCTATCTCGGCGATAACTACACCGGCCTGGCGCAGGCCAATTTCCTGCCCAGCGACCGGGTGGCCAACCGCGACCGCTGGATGTACCGCTGGATGCACTACCAGCAGTTCGGCAACGGCTTTTATGCCAACTGGGACATCCAGCGCGTTTCGGACAACAACTATTTCCGCGACATCAGCAACACCATCGGCCTGAACACGGCCGCCACGGTCTATCTGCCGCAGAACATCACGGGCGGCTGGAACAACGTCTACTGGAACGCGTCGGTCCAGTCCCTGCACTACCAGACCCTGCAAGATCCGCTCGCGCCCGTCGCCCCGCCGTTCAACGAACTGGCCTTCAGGGTGAACGGCCACCGCTACGACTGGAACGGCCTGGACGCGAACGTGGACGCCTCGATGGTCCGCTTCACCCGGCCTCTGGAAATGGGCACGCGCCTGAGCCCCGACGGCAACCGGTTCGAGATCTATCCTTCGCTGTCCTATCCCATCGTGCGCCCCGGCTGGTACATCACGCCCAAGATCGGCGTGAACTACACCCAGTACGGCAATACCAACTGGTACAACACCGACTTCAATCAGCTGGGCAGCACGGCGCCCTACGGTACGTCGGCCTCGCGCACGGTGCCCATCGTTTCGCTCGACAGCGGCATGACCTTCGACCGCCAGACGACGCTCTTTGGCCGATCGGCGACGCAGACGCTGGAACCGCGGCTGTACTACCTGTACATCCCCTATCGCAATCAGGCCAACCTGCCGGTCTACGACACCTACCTGGCGCCTT
>CALGFL010000208.1 GCA_937881145.1 uncultured Bordetella sp. | reverse complement strand
TTCAGTATCCCGCCGGCACGGCAGGCGACCGCGAATGCGCATTCAGTTGATGTCGCTCAAACCTAGGCAAGGGCGGCTGCCGAAAGTCCACCCATGGAAAACGCGGCCATCCTAGCCACCGGCCTGACCAAGTCGTTCGGCGAGGGCGCCGCCACGACGCTGTCTGTGCGGGGTGCCACGTTCGAGTCGCATTACGGCGAAATGCTTTTCATCGTCGGTCCGTCAGGCAGTGGCAAGACCACCTTGCTCAGCATGATCTCGGGCATCCTGCGGCCCAGCTCGGGCACCGTGGTGGTCAAGGGCGCCAACCTGTGGCAGCTCGGCGCCGACGATCTCGCCGAATTCCGGCTGCGGACGATCGGTTTCGTATTTCAGGACTTTCATCTGTTCCCCAAGCTCACCACGGCGGAGAACGTGGCGATTCCGCTGGTGCTGCGCCGGGAAGACTGGAATGCGTCGCTGAAGAAAGGTGAACAGCTGCTGGCCATCGTCGGCCTGGAGGATCGCGGGCAATTGCCGCCGGTCAAGCTGAGCGGCGGCGAGCAGCAGCGGGTAGCCATTGCGCGGGCGCTGGTCGGCGACCCGGAATTGCTGATCCTGGACGAGCCGACCGCGTCGCTCGACGGCGATACCGGCCGCATGATCGTGCAGTTCGTGCGCGAGCACGTCCTCAATCCCACCCGCTGCGTGCTGATCGTCACCCATGACGCACGCATCCTGGAATTCGCGGACCGCGTCGTGCACATGGAAGACGGACACATCACGACGGCGGTGGGGAAGACTTTGTGAGAAACCGCATCATTTTCCTGCTGGCCGCACTGGGTGCCTTGATAGCGCTCGCCAGCGCCTACTTCTATGGCCGGGAGCAGGCGGCCCAGCCACCCGTGTTCACTCCCGCCACCAATCCCTATGCGCACGGCATCTATGCCAACGGCATCGTGGAAAGCGTTCAGGGCAGCGGCGAGAACATCAATATCTATCCGGATGTGTCCGGGCGCATCACGCAGATCATGGTGCACGAAGGCGAGCATGTCGCCGCCGGACAGCCCTTGCTGGTGATCGACAACTCGGTGCAGCTGGCCCTGGCCGAGCAACAGGAGCACCAGGCCGAGGCGGCGCTCGCCAGCCTGCAGGAACTGCAGGCGCAACCGCGCCGGGAAACGCTGGCGGTCGCCGCCGCGCAGGTCGCGCAGGCGCAGGCCAGTCAGAAAACGGCCAGCGATGCCTTCGAAAAGCAGCATCATTCCTATGCCATCGACCCGCGTTCGGTCAGCAAGGACACGCTCGACAATGCCAGGGATGCACTGGAAGTCGCCAGTGCCAACCTCGACCTCGCGCGCCGCCAATACGAGCTGACCCGTTCCGGCGCCTGGAGCCACGACATCCGCCACAAGCAGATGCAATACAACGCGCTGGAACAGGCCTACCAGGCCTCCGATGCGCTGCTGCAGAAATACACGGTACGCGCGTCGGCCGACGGCATCGTGCTGGCCATGAATACGGCCCCGGGCAGCTATGTGTCGGCGCAGGGCGCGTACAACGCCTATACCCAGGGCTACGACCCGATCGTCGTGATGGGCGGCCCGCAGGATTACCTGTCCGTACGCTGCTTCATCGACGAGATCCTGATCGCCCGCCTGCCGTCGCTGGCGCACATGAAGGCGCAGATGTCGGTGCGTGGTACGAGCCTGAAGATCCCGCTGGAATTCGTGCGCATGCAGCCGTACGTGACGCCCAAGATCGAGCTTTCCGACCAGCGTCAGGAGCGCGTGGACCTGCGCGTGCTGCCGATCATCTTCCGTTTCAGGAAACCGGCTGGTGCGGCCATCTACCCGGGGCAACTGGTCGATGTCTACGTGGCTGAAAAATAGTCTCGCCGCGGCAGTCACCGTGTGCCTGCTGGGCGCCTGCGCGGCCGGCCCGGATTTTACCCGGCCGGCCGCGCCGCCCGGCGCGCGTTATCTGCCGCAGGGTGATTTGCCAACGGACGTGACGGCGATCGGGCAGGCCCAGCATTTCGACTTGTCGCAATCGCCCAATGCCGATTGGTGGCGTTTGTTTGGTTCGCCGGGGCTCGATCAACTGGTCGCGGTGGCGATGGCCGGCAATCCCGGCGTGCAGTCGGCCCAGGCCAGCCTGCGCGAGAGCAAGGACAATCTGCGCGCCGGCGAAGGCATTTTCTTCCCGCAGCTGGGCATCGGCGTGGACGCCACGCGCGAACGCACGTCGGCAGCGATGCTTGGCCCGCATGGCATCGGCAGCATTTTCAATCTCTTCACGCTCGGTGCCACGGTCAGCTACGCGCTGGATCTGTTCGGTGGCGAGCGCCGCACGGTCGAAGGGCTGCACGCGCAGGTGGACGTGCAGCGCTACACCATGGAAGGCACTTATCTCGCCTTGACCGGCAACGTGGTGAATACCGCCATCGCGCGCCAGGCCTATGCCGACGAAATCGAGGTGATGCAGCAGATGATCTCGCTGCAGACCCGGCAACTGGGGTTGGTCGAGACGCGCATACGATCCGGTGCCGAGCCCTATGGCGACCTGCTGAGCCTGCGCAGCGCGCGCGCGTCGAACCAGGCGCAACTGGCCTCGCTGGCCTTGAAGCGCGATCAGGCCGATCAGCTGTTGCACGCTTTGCTGGGGCAGAGCGCCGGTGAAGCGTCCATTCCCGCGATCCGCTTCGAGGCGCTGCGGATGCCGGCGAGCCTGCCGTTCAGCCTGC
>CALGFL010000207.1 GCA_937881145.1 uncultured Bordetella sp. | reverse complement strand
CGATGTCGCGGTTGTACTTCTTGGCAAATTTCTCGACCGCCTTGTAGGTGTTCACACCGAAGTCGGTGTTCTCGTACACCACGGCGATCTTGGTGGTGGGAACGGTTTTGACGGTATCGAGAAACTGCATCATGTTCTCGATGAAGGTTTCGTCGTTGGGCGTGGTGCGGAAGAACCATTTGTAGCCGCGCTCGGTCAGGTCGGGGCTGCTCGACTCGGCGTTCAGGTAGGGAATGCCGCGCTGCTCGGCGATGCGGCTGGCCGTCTTGGTGACGCCCGACTGATAGGCGCCGGTCAGGGCCACGACGTGCTCCTGGTCGATCAGGCGCTGGGCGTCGGCCAGGCCCACCTCGGGTTTGCCTTGCGAATCTTCATACACGACCTGCAGCTTGGCGCCGCCCAGATTGGGCAGGCCCTTGCCCTGGGCCAGCGGAATGCCGGCCAGCCCGGCGTCGGCGTGCGGATTGTTGACCAGATCCACCGCCAAGTCGATGGCTTCCTTGAGTTCCTGGCCGGTCGAGGCCGATGAACCGGTCAGGGGGTAGATCGCGCCGATTCGGATGACCTTATCCGCGGCGTGGGCGGGTAGCGTTGCCGCCATGGCCAGACTGGCCAGCACACCAGCGAGGATGTTCTTTTTCATGCGTCGACTCCTGGAAAAAAATGGTGGAAAAACGGAAATCAAAAGACTGCAACCCTGCTGTTGAGCAGGTCGGTAACCAGCATATAGCCCGGTGCGTGGGTGATGCAGTATTCAGGTTTTACCGCAGCCACCACCGATTGGGGCGTAACCCCGCAAGCCCAGAACACCGGAATTTCGCCCTCGCGAATCTCGACCGGGTCGCCATAGTCGGGGTTGTTGATGTCGGCAATGCCGATTTCAGCCGGATCGCCCAGGTGCACGGGCGCGCCATGCACCGAAGGAAAGCGCGAAGTGACCTGGATCGCCCGGATGGCGTCGGCGGCCTTCAAGGGGCGCATGGTCACGACCATCGGGCCGCTGAACACCCCTGCGGGATTGGTGGGAATGCTGGTGCGGTACATGGGCACATTGCAGCCCTGTTCGATGTGGCGCACCGGCAGCTTGTTTTCGAGCATGGCCTCTTCGAACGAAAAGGAACAGCCCATGAGAAAAGACACCAGGTCGTCGCGCCAGAATTCGCGCACATCGCGCGGCTCGGCCACGAGCTCGCCGTGGCGCCAGACGCGGTAGCGTGGAATGTCGGTGCGGATATCGATGTCGCGGCCCAACTCGGGCAAGAACGGATTGCCCGGCTCGGACATGGCCAGGAGCGGACAGGGCTTGGGGTTGCGCTGGCAGAAATGCAGGAAGTCGGTGGCCAGCGCGCGCGGCAGAATGGCCAGGTTGGCCTGCACGCAGCCCGGCGCCAGATTGGCCGTGGGGCCATCGAGCGTGCCGCTGCGCGCGTCCAGGCGTGCTTGATAAGCGAGATCGGCAAGTTTGTCGGAGGTCATGATGGCATTTCCCTTGAAACATGTTCGCACCGTGATCGGCTGGGAGCTATTCCATCGAAATCGACACGCGACGTCCAATCATATGTTGCGATAGGCTCTTATAAGAAATTCTTATCAGGGTTTTGCCGGATGTGTATTGCCTGATATTTCGCATCTTCCTCGCGCGCGATGCGCTGCGCCACCTCGGCCACCGTGCGCGCCACGTGGCTATCGGGCCGCTGCATCCAGCAGGCCGCGTAGCGCAGGGGCGGCAAGGGCGGCGCCTTGACGTTGAGCAGCCGCAGTTCGCCGCGCTCGATTTCTTTGGAAAGAAACACCGTGGCCAGCACGCCGGTGCCGACGCCGTCGCACGCCATGCGCACGATGACGCTTACGGCCGAACTGCCATACATGCGCGGCCGCTCGATGCCGGCCTTGAGCATCAACTCGCGCACCATGCGGTACGGATCGGTCGTCGACGAATAAGTGATGATGGGCCATTGCGACAAGCGCTGCAGCGTCACGGGCAGACGTCCGACCTTGAGCGTGGGACCCGCTATCCAGTGCAACGGGTACTGGCACAGATGCAGACTCTCGACGCGCGGATCATCCATGGGTTCGAGCAGAAAAGCCAGGTCGATCTGGTGCGAGACGAGCTGGGCCTTGAGCGAGGTCGTGGTGTCGACCTGGATTTCCACCATGAGCGCCGGATAGGCGTCGGAAAGCCGCTCCATCAGCCGCGGCAGCCAGGTGTGCACGATGGTCTCGGATACGCCCAGGCGCAGCGTGCCGCCCATGATCTTGCGCGCCCGCGCCGCGACCTGCATGTCCTGGCGCATCTGCAGCATGCGCTCGGCATGCGAGAGCAGTTCGCTGCCCTTGGGGGTGAGCGTGATGCCGCGCGTATTGCGTTCGAACAGACGCACTCCCAGATCCGATTCCAGCAAAGCGATGCGCTGCGAAATCGCCGGCTGCGTGGCATTGAGTTTTTCCGCCGCCGCGCGAAAGCCGTCCAGCGTAGCGACCCAGAAAAACGTCTCGATATTGCGCAGATCGATCATGGCTTAGTCATACGGGCAGGTTGTCAGGTTCGAGTGGGCTGCGCGGCCAGCTTCCCGGCGCTCAGTACGATCTGCTGCTCGCAGCGCGCGGCCAGTTGCGGATCGTGCGTCACGAGCACCAGGGTCGTGCCTTGTTCCTTGTGCATCGAAAACATCAGGTCGATGATTTTCTCGCCGCTGGCCGCGTCCAGGCTGCCTGTGGGCTCATCGGCAAAGAGCAGGCTGGGCTGCACGACAAAGGCGCGGGCCAATGAAACACGCTGCTGTTCGCCGCCCGAAAGCGTGCGCGGATAGTGATGCAGGCGCGCGGCCAGGCCCACGCGCTCGAGCATGGCACGCGACGCCTGGGCCGCAGGCTTGCCGGCCAGCTCCAGCGGCAGCATGACATTCTCCAGGGCGGTCAGGTTGGGCAGCAGTTGGAAAGACTGGAACACGAAACCCACGCGCGCGGCCCGCAGTTGTGCGCGGGCGTCCTCATCCAGAGCGAAAAGATCCTGCCCGGCCAGCAACACCCTGCCCTCGCTGGGCACGTCCAGGCCGGCAAGCAGACCCAGGAGCGTCGATTTCCCCGAACCCGAGCTGCCGGCGATGGCCACCGCGCTACCTGCCCGCACCGTGAATTCGATACCATCGAGTATGGCCAGTTCGCCGCCGGCGTCGGCCACCCGCTTGCCCAATCCCTTTACCTCGATCGAATTGATGCTTTCCATGTGCTCGCTGATTCCCACGCTGTCCCGTCTGGTCAGGTTCGTCATTGCCGCGCTGTTTCTCGCGGCCCTCTCCTGGCTGGCGGCCCCGGCATGGGCCGCCGGCGCTGCCGCGCCCGCAGCCGTCAGGACCGTGCTGGTCGTGGGCGACAGCCTTTCCGCCGAATACGGCATCGCGCGCGGCACCGGCTGGGTACCGCTCCTGGGCGCCAGACTGGCCCAACGATACCCCAATTACCGTGTCGTCAATGCCAGCATCAGCGGCGACACCACCCGCGGCGGACTGGCGCGCCTGCCGGCCCTCCTGGCGCGCGACAGGCCGGCCATCGTCGTGCTGGAGCTCGGTTCCAACGATGCGCTGCGCGGCCTGCCCCTTGATGTTACCGAACAGAACCTGGCCGCCATGACGCAGCGTTCGACTCAGGCCGACGCTCGCGTGCTCATCGTGGGCATGCAGATTCCGCCCAACTACGGGCGCGATTATGCGCGGCGCTTCGCACAGGTGTTCCCCGACGTGGCGCGGACCGAGCACGCCGCGCTGGTGCCTTTTCTGCTCGAGGGCATCGCGGCCGACCGCAATCTGTTCCAGGCCGACGGCCTGCATCCGATCGCGGCAGCCCAACCGCGCCTGATGGAGAACGTGTGGAAGGTGCTGGCGCCGATGCTCGAGCGGACTTGACCCGCCCGGAATGCAAAACGGGCGCCAGTGGCGCCCGTTTTGGGTCGAAACCGTAAAGCCGGTTATGACGCGTCGTTGGCGCTGTCGCCCTTGATGGCCTTCTCGGCATCCGGCAGCACTTTGACGCCGTATTTCTGGCGCAGCGTTTGCAGCACGGCGCCGTCTTCCGCCTGGCCCCATGCCGAGGACAATTGCGCCGCCAGGCCTGCGCGGTCGGCATCGCTTACCTTGCCGGCCTGGACGCTGTCCAGACGCACCAGGGTGTAGTCGGAGCCCACGGACACGCCCTCATAGGCCGGCTTGCCGTTCGGACCCGGAGCGAGGCGCATGGCGGCTTCGAGCACCGCACGCTGCAGGCCCTGGGTCGACTGGCGCGACACCGTCACGGTATTGCCGAAACCCGCGGCGGCATTGGCGTCGGGGGTGGGCCCTTGCAGGGCCTTGAGCGCGTCTTCGCCGGCCTGGCGCGCAGCGGCGGCGGCGCGTTCGGTAACGAGGCGGTCGCGGATGACGTTCTGCACATCCGCCAGCGCGGGCACATGGGCCGCGGTCATGTCCATCACACGCACGGCCAGCATGGTGTCGGGAGAAAGCTCGATGACGCCGGAGTTGTTCTTGTCGCGCAGCACTTCGGGGGAGAACAGGGCCTGGCGCACGCGCGGGTTGTCCAGCAGCACGGCGTCGGGACCGCCCGCGGCCGCACCGGCGCCCACTTGCGCGGCCGGCAGCAGGCCGGCGCGAGTGATGCCCGCGGCGGTGCGCAGCTTGATGCCCAGAGCATCGGCCGCGGGCTGCAGGCTGTCGCGCTGGTCATAGACCAGCTTGGTCAGTTGGGTAGCCATGTCGGAAAAGCGCGTGGCGGCCAGCTGTGTGCGGATCTCGCCGACGATCTGGTCATGCACCGCGGCCAGCGGCTTGACGACGC
>CALGFL010000206.1 GCA_937881145.1 uncultured Bordetella sp. | reverse complement strand
CGGGGCCCCGGTCGCCGGACCTGGTTCGTCCGGCGTTCCGATAAGCGGTCGACCGGGCGAACGGCAGGAACTACGCGTCGGGCATTACTTCATGCTGACGCCGTCAAAGCGCGTATAGCCGAGCGGCTCGATGCGCATGTCGACCACGTTCTTGCGGGTCGGCTGATACACGGTCGAGTGAGCGATGGGCGAATACGGCAGCTGCTGCGCGAAGATCTGCTGCGCTTGCGTGTAGTCTTTCGTGCGCTGGGCCTGGTCGGAGGTCGTGCGGCCCTTCTGGATCAGATCGTCGAAGGGCTTGTAGCACCACTTGCCGAAGTTGCTGCCGTTGACGGCTTCGCAGCCGAGCAGCGTGCCGAGCCAGTTGTCCGGGTCGCCGTTGTCGCCCGTCCAGCCGATCATCATCGAATCGTCTTCGCCGGCGTGGGCGCGCTTGATGTACTCGCCCCATTCATACGTGACGATCTTGGCCTTCACGCCGATCTTGGCCCAGTCGGACTGGATCATCTCGGCCATCAGGCGCGCGTTCGGGTTGTACGGACGCTGAACCGGCATCGCCCAGAGCGTGAGCTCGAAGCCGTTGGGCAGGCCGGCCTTGGCCAGCAGCGCCTTGGCCTTGGCGACGTCGTACGAATTGGCCTTCAGGTTCTTGTCGTAGGACCACTGCGTGGGCGGCATCGGATTGGTCGCGAGCTGTCCCGCCCCCTGGTACACCGATTCGATGATCGCCTTCTTGTTGATCGCCATGTCCAGCGCCTGGCGCACATCGACGTTGTCCAGCGGCTTGTGCGTGGTGTTGTACGACACGTAGCCCAGGTTAAAGCCCGGCTGCGACGGCATCGAGATGTTCGGGTCGGCCTTGAGCGGCGCAATGTCGGCGGGGCGCGGATAGACCATCACCTGGCATTCGTTCTGCTTGAGCTTCTGCACGCGCACGTTGGCGTCCGGGGTGATCGAGAAGATCAGCTTGGACAGCTTGACTGCGCCCGGCTTCCAGTAGTTGGGGTTGCCGTCGAAGCGGATCGTCGCGTCCTTGGTGTAGCTCTTGAAGATGAAGGGGCCGGTGCCCAGCGGATACTGGTTGATGTCGGCGGCCTTGCCGGTCTTGAGCAGGTGGTCGGCGTATTCGGCCGAAAGAATCGAGGCGAATTCCATCGCCATGTTCTGGATGAACGGGGCGTTGGGCTGGTTGAGCACGAACTGCACGGTGTACGGATCGACCTTGACGACCTTGGCGATCAGCTTGTCCATGCCCATGTCGGTGAAGTAGGGGAACGACACCGGATAGGCCTTGCGGAACGCGTTGTTCGGATCGAGCATGCGCTCGAAGGTGAACACCACGTCGTCGGCGTCGAAGTCGCGGGTGGGCTTGAAGTACGAGGTGGTCTGGAACTTCACCCCGTGGCGCAGGTGGAAGGTGTAGGTCTTGCCGTCGGGCGAGACGTCCCACGAGGTGGCCAGGCCCGGTTCGACCTTGGTGCTGCCGCGTTCGAACTCGACCAGGCGGTTGTAGACGGTGAAGGTGTTGGCGGTGAAGTCGGTGCCGGTGGTGTATTGCGCCGGATCGAAGCCCGCGGGGCTGCCTTCCGAACAATAGACCAGCGTCTTGTTGGGGATGCCGGACGCGTGCGCGAGCGAAACGCCGACTATGGATACCGCTACCGCAGCAACAAGCGAAGTTAGTCGCGCGGCGCGCAACGGCTTGTTTTTATTCATATTTTTTCTCCTGTTCGGTCCCGGTCAGGGCCGGGCGTGGGCGCGATTTTACAAGAGCCGCAGATGGCGGCCCATGTGGTTAATCCCAGTGTTCCGCCCCTAAAATTTTGGGAGCACGAGATAATGGGGGACGAACTTCTAGGTTCCCGTCGACCAATCGATCGCCGGCATGCCCTGGGCCAATAGCCAGGCATTGGCCTGACTGAAATGCCCGCAGCCCAGGAAGGGGGCGGGCGGCCGGCTGGCCGACAGGGGCGAGGGATGGTTGGCCTTGAGTACCAGGCGCGGGCCGCCCGCGGGCAATTGCGCCTCTTTGGCCTGGGCGTGGCCGCCCCAGAGCATGAAGACCTTTGGGTGCGGCGCGGCCGCGACGGCATTGATCAGTGCGTCGGTCACGGCCTCCCAGCCGCGCTTGGCGTGCGCGCCGGCCTGGCCGTCCTCGACGGTGAGCGAGGTGTTCAGGAGCAGCACGCCCTGAGTCGACCAGGGCGTGAGATCGTTGCCCGTCATGCGCGCCCGCGGCGTATCGCGGGCGATCTCCTTCTGGATATTGCGCAGGCTGCGCGGGGTGGGACAGGCGTCGGGCACGGAAAAAGCCAGCCCCTGGGCCTGGCCTGGTCCGTGATAAGGATCCTGCCCCAGGACCACCACGCGCACTTGCGACGGCAGCAGCGCCTGCAGCGCGCGGAAAGGACGCGAAGGGTAGACCGTCGCACCTTCGGCCAGGCGCCCTTCGACGAAGGCGGTGACGGTTTGCAGGGCCTGCGCGGCGGGGGCGGATTGCAGGCAGGCGCGCCAGGCAGAGGGCAGGTTTTCGATGCCGGCGGCCAAAGCGCCGGGTTGCAGGCGGTTGCCGGAAATCTCGTTGTCGGTGAAAAGCATGGAGTACAAAAATGTTCAGGCCGGCGGCGTGTTGAAGGCTTCTTCGGCCTGGGTCAATTCGGGCAAGGTAGCCAGGAAGCGGCGCAGGATACCCGCCGAATACACACTGGCCACGTCGCGCAGGAAGAGGGGGAAGTCGATGTGCGAGTCGTCGTCGGCCCGGTCCGACACGGTGCGCATCACGGCGCAGGGCACGCCGAATTCGTGGCAGACCTGGGCCACGGCCGCGCCTTCCATTTCTACGCAGAGCGCCTCGGGCATGTCGGCGCGCAATCGCGCCAAGGCCTGGGCGCTGTTGAGGAACTGGTCGCCGGTGGCGATCAGGCCCAGGTGCGCGGCGGGCGCCGCGGGCTGCCCGGCCAGGAACTCGGCGGCGCAGCGCAGCAGCAGGGCCGACAGCGCATCCGAGGTGGCGAAGCGGCTGGTGTGCAACAGCGGCACCTCGAAGCGCGGGAATATCGGCCGCGTATCTAGATCGTGCGGCGCCAGCGCGCTGCCGATCACCACGGCGCCCACCTGCACGTTCTCGGCGATGCCGCCGGCCACGCCGGTAAACACCACGC
>CALGFL010000205.1 GCA_937881145.1 uncultured Bordetella sp. | reverse complement strand
GTATTGGGCGACATTATAGGTTTCGCCTTGCAACGACCCGGCCGTGCCGGCGGTCCCGCGGTCCTATAATTCCGCGCAGCGCCGTCATCGCGGCGCCGGCGGCGGGCGTCAGGCCCGCCCTTCCCCCTCTGCCCGACCGCGCCCGCGCACCATGCCCACCGAACAGGAACCCGACATCTACTCCGCCCAGGAAGCCGCCGAATTCGCTCCCGCCCAGTTCGTCAGATGGTTTCGCGAGGTCGCGCCTTACGTGCATGCCTTTCGCGGCAAGACCTTCGTGGTGGCTTTCGGCGGCGAGCTGGTGCGCGACGGCGCCCTGAATGTGCTGGTGCAGGATCTTTCGCTGCTGTCGGCGCTGGGCATACGCCTGGTGCTGGTGCACGGCTCGCTGCCGCAGGTCAACGAGCAACTGCGCCTGAAAGGCTACGACATGCAGTTCAGCCGCGGACTGGAGCCCACCGACGGCCCGGCGCTGGAGTGCGCCAAGGAAGCCTCCGGCGAGATCCGCCTGGACATCGAAGCCGCCTTCAGCCAGGGCCTGCCGAACACGCCCATGTCGGGCTCGCACATCCGGGTGGTGTCGGGCAACTTCGTCACGGCCCGCCCGGCGGGCGTGATCGACGGCGTCGACTATCACCACACGGGCCTGGTGCGCAAGATCGACACCGAGTCGATCAAATTCGCCATCGAGCGCGGCTCGGCGGTGGTGGTGCTCTCGCCGCTGGGCTTCTCGCCCACGGGGGACGCCTTCAATTTGGCCATGGCGGACCTGGCCACCAACGTGGCCGTGTCGCTGCGGGCCGAAAAGCTCATCTTCCTGACCGATTCGCCCGGCGTGCTCGACGAGAGCGGCGCGGTCGATACCGAGCTGGCCCGCGCCGACGCGGACGCCCTGCTCGAACGCGGCGGCCTGGACGAGGAAACCGCCTTCTACCTCAAGCATGCCTCGCTCGCGGTCAAGCGCGGCGTGGCCCGCGCCCACCTGGTGCCCTACGGCCAGGACGGCAGCGTGCTGCTGGAAATCTTCACTCACGACGGCGTGGGCACCATGGTGGTCGAGGACACGCTGGACGATCTGCGCCCGGCCACCATCGACGACGTGGGCGCCATCCTCAGCCTGATCGAACCGCTGGAAGCGGACGGCACGCTGGTGCCGCGCCCGCGCAGCGTGATCGAACGCGACGTGGAGCGCTTCACGGTGCTCGAGCACGACGGCGTGATCTACGGCTGCGCGGCGCTCTACCCCTACAAGGAAGAGTTGATGGCCGAGATGGCCTGCCTGATCGTCAACCCCGAATGGCAGGGCACGGGCGAAGGCGAGATCCTGCTGCGCCACATGGAGAGCCGCGCCCGCGCCATCGGCATGAAGCGCATCTTCGTGCTGACCACGCGCACCTCGCACTGGTTCATCAAGCGCGGCTTCGTGCAGGGCGGCATTTCGGACATGCCTCATGCCAAGCAGCAGCACTACAACCGCTCGCGCAACAGCATGATCTTCATCAAGAAGCTCTGACGCCGCCGCGCCCGCATGCCGCAAAGCCCTGCCCCGCGCAGGGTTTTGCGCTTTCAGGGCAGGCTAAAATCGTCAGTCTCGTTCAACATTCAATGGCGGCAAATCATGGCCCGTACGATCAACTGTGTGAAACTCAAGCGCGAAGCCGAAGGGCTGGATTTTCCGCCCTACCCCGGCGAACTGGGCACGCGCATTTGGCGCGAGGTTTCGAAAGACGCCTGGGAAGAGTGGAAGCAGGTCCAGACACGCCTGGTCAATGAAAACCGGCTCAACCTGGCCGATGCGCGCGCGCGCAAGTACCTGCGCGAGCAAATGGAGAAGTTCCTGTTCGAGGACGGCAGCGTCGAAGCGCAAGGGTTCGTGCCGCCTTCGGCCTGAACGCGTCGCGGCTGCGAAAAGACATTACGGGGCATTGCCCCCGCTGTCGCAATTCATCACATTTAGCAAGGTACGCTTAAAATCCTCGCATCATCCAATCCCCGAGGAAAGGGAAACGCGATATGCGAGGTCTGCTGTTGTTCCTGGTGCCGCTACTGCTTTTGCTGGGCGGTTGCGCCACCACCGACACCTCGCGCCCCCACGACCTCGCAAATCTCTGCGCGATCTTCCGCGAAAAACCCGCCTGGCATGACGCCGCCATCAAGGCGCACGACAAATGGGGCATTCCCGTGCCCGTGCCCTTCGCCATCATGTACCAGGAGTCCACCTTCCGGGCCGAAGCCCGGCCGCCGCGCTATTACTTCCTGGGCATCATCCCCTGGGGGCGGGTGACCTCGGCCTACGGCTATGCCCAGGCCGAGGACAACACCTGGTCGGACTACAAGCGCGAGACCGGCGCCTGGTTCGTCAGCCGCGACGATTTTTCCGACTCGATGGACTTCATGGGTTGGTACATGACCAAGACCCGGCGCCTGACCGGCGTGCCCTTCAACGACGCCTATAACCAGTACCTGAGCTATCACGAAGGCTGGACGGGCTATCGCCGCGGCACCTACAAGAGCAAGGCCTGGCTGATGCGGGTGGCCCGCATCGTCCAGGCGCGTGCCAGCCGCTTCGCCGCGCAGTACCGCTACTGCCCCTGACGCCGGCCCACGCTCAGCGCCCGGCGTATCGGGACAGCCTGTAGGCGTGTGGGTCGACGATCGGCGTCCTGCCCTGCACCAGGTCGGCCATCAAGGCGCCCGCGGCCGGGCCGATGCCGAATCCGTGCCCGGAAAAACCGGATGCCAGGAAGAATCCGGGAATATCGTCGACCGGCGAAATGACCGGGATCGCGTCGGGCGTGACGTCGATGAAACCCGCCCACGCATGCGCGATCTGCGCCGGCGCGAAGGCCGGGAATGCCTGCTTGAGCTTGTCGAGCGCCGTGCCTATCGTTTTCATCCGCGGAGCGGGATCGAGCATGCGATGCCGCTCGAACGGCGTGGGCGCGTCCGGCCCGAAGCGGGTAGGCATCGTCAGTTCGTCGAAGAAACGCTTGCCTATGCGCAGCTTCAGGTATTTTTTCTCGGACATCCATGCCGCAAAGAACTGCCGGCACAGGCGGATGCTGTCGGGCGTCAGGTCGGCGACCGAAGCACCCAGCTGCGACACGCTGTAGCCGCCGTCGGCGCGCTTGCGCACTGTGAAGTCCTTGCCGTTGATCGCCATGTCCAGGCCGGTTTCCAGGGCCGTGGTGCGCAGCACCGACGCATGCACTTTCAACTGCGGAAACGGGACGCCGGCATTGCCGCAGAAGAGACGGGACCACGCGCCACCGGCCAGCACCACGGCATCCGCACCGACCACGCCCTGCTCGGTGACCACGCCGGCCGCCTTGCCGGCCTTGGTGTCCAGGCATCGCACCGCCACGTTCTCGAAGACCTGGCAGCCCGCCTGGATGGCCAGGTCGGCAATCGCACGGGTGGCGCGATCGGGTTCGGCCACCCCATCGATGCCGCTATACAAGGCGCCCGCCCAGGCGCGCGTCGTTGCGCAGCCGAGCAGCGCGGGCAGGCCGTCGCGCCCGATCAGTTCGGCGGACACGCCC
>CALGFL010000204.1 GCA_937881145.1 uncultured Bordetella sp. | reverse complement strand
TCATCGAAGACCTTCTGGTGCGCGATCTGAACGTGCGCTGGCTGCTGGTGGGCGAGGACTTTCGCTTCGGCCACAAGCGCAGCGGCGACATCGAACTGCTGCGCGAGGCGGGTCTGGTGCACGGTTTCGAGATCCGCACCCTGGCCGATGTGGCCGACGCTCACGGCCACCGCATTTCCAGTTCGGAAGTCCGCACCGCGCTGGCGGTGGGTGATCTGCCGCGCGCGGAGCACTTGCTGGGCCACGCCTACCACCTGAGCGGCCACGTCATCCATGGCCAGAAGCTGGGCCGCACGCTCGGCTTTCCCACCCTGAACCTGCGCGTGGCGCCGCGCTGCGCAGCCCGCTCGGGCATCTACGTGGTGCGCGTGCTGGGCCTGGACGAAAAGCCGCTGCCAGGCGTGGCCAGCCTGGGCGTGCGCCCGACCGTCGAGGACGGAGGCCGGGTTCTGCTCGAAGTGCATGTGCTGGACGATCTGCCCGGCACGAGGGCCCTGCCCTACGCTTACGGTAAACTCGTACGGATCGAGTTCCTGCGCCATTTGCGGGACGAAGAAAAATTCCCTGATCTCCCTGCGCTGACCGCCGCCATTGCCGAAGATGCGCGCAATGCGCGCGCCTATTTTGCTGTCCATGCCTGACTACAAAAACACTCTCAATCTGCCCGATACCTCCTTCCCCATGCGCGGCGATCTCGCCAGGCGCGAGCCGGCCTGGGTGGCCGAATGGGAAGAAAAGCGCATTTACGCCGCCATCCGCGCCGCCAGCGCCGGCCGGCCGCGCTTCGTGCTGCATGACGGCCCGCCCTACGCCAACGGCGATCTGCACTTGGGCCACGCGGTCAACAAGATCCTCAAGGACATCGTCGTCAAGACCCACAACATGGCCGGGTACGACGCGCACTACGTGCCGGGCTGGGACTGCCACGGCATGCCGATCGAGATCCAGATCGAGAAGAAGTACGGCAAGAACCTGCCCACGGCCGAGATGCAGTCCAAGGCGCGCGCCTACGCCTACGAGCAGATCGACCGCCAGCGCAAGGACTTCAAGCGCCTGGGCGTGCTGGGCGACTGGGACCACCCCTATCTCACGATGAACTTCGGCAACGAAGCCAACGAGATCCGCGTGCTCGGCCGCATCATGGAAAAGGGCTATGTGTTCCGCGGCTTGAAGCCCGTGAACTGGTGCTTCGACTGCGGCTCGGCCCTGGCCGAAGCCGAGGTCGAATACGCCGACCGCGTCGACCCCACCGTCGACGTGGCCTTCCCCTTCGCCGACAAGGACGCGCTGGCCGCCGCCTTCGGCCTGAAATCCATCGAGGACGGCGCCGCTGTCATCTGGACCACCACGCCCTGGACCATTCCGGCCAACCAGGCGCTCAACCTGCATCCCGAAATCGACTATGCGCTGGTGCGCGTTTCGCCCGCGCCGGCCCACGGCCCGCTGCTGCTCCTGGCCGCCGAGCGCGTGCAGGCCTGCCTGCAAAACTGGCAGTTGCAAGGCGAAATAATCGCCACGGCCAAGGGCGAGGCGCTGACCGGCATCACCATGCGGCACCCGCTGGCCAAGGTGGACGCGGGCTACGACCGCCTCTCGCCCATCTACCTGGGCGACTACGTCACGCTGGACGCCGGCACCGGCATCGTGCACTCGTCGCCCGCCTACGGCATCGAGGACTTCGTCTCCTGCAAGGCGCACGGCCTGAAGGACGACGACATCATCAGCCCTGTCATGGGCGACGGCCGCTACGCCGGCACCCTGCCCCTCTTCGGCGGGCTAGCGATCTGGGACGCCAATCCCAAGATCATCGAAGTGTTGCGCCAAGCCGGCTCGCTGATGCATACCGCGCCGATCAAGCACAGCTACATGCACTGCTGGCGCCACAAGACGCCGATCATCTACCGCGCCACCAGCCAGTGGTTCGCCGGCATGGACGTCAAGCCCAACGATGGCAGCCCCACGCTGCGCGAAAGCGCGCTCAAGGCAATCGATGAAACCGCCTTCTACCCCGGCTGGGGTCGCGCGCGCCTGCACAACATGATCGCCAACCGCCCCGACTGGACGCTCTCGCGCCAGCGTCAATGGGGCACGCCCATGGCCTTCTTCGTGCACAAGGAAACCGGCGAGCTGCATCCGCGCACGCTGGAATTGCTCGAGCAAATCGCGAAGCGCGTCGAAAAGCACGGCATCGAAGCCTGGCAGACGCTCGATGCGCGCGAACTGCTGGACGACGAGGCCGAACAGGTGAAGGCTTGCAGGTAAGACATCGCGAGCTCACGACGCTAAAAGTGCAGGTGCGGCTGCAGAGCCGAGCCCCGGTGGCCCGCCAAGGTGACCGCGCGTACTCCTCGGATGACGCGCCTCCGCCCACCGAGAACGAACGATGGAGGGCACCATGGCAGGCACAGTGGCAGGAAATGCGGACGGCATGATCACGCTGACCGCCGACGCGCGGGACGCCGCGGAACTCGCGCCGGTCGAGGTGCCCGATGCTGAAAACCTCACCATCACGAAGAACGGCGACACCGGCATCTACGAGGCGGCGCTGCGCGGAGAGACGGTTGCGGGAGTCGTCTA
>CALGFL010000203.1 GCA_937881145.1 uncultured Bordetella sp. | reverse complement strand
GCAGCCCGGTCTTTCCATTGATATCGCCGGCCTGGGTCGCAGTTTCGCTGGACGGCAAGTCCTCGCCGATCTTGACCTGCATATTCCATCGGGCGAATTCGTCGCCATCGTCGGCCGCAGCGGCTGCGGCAAAAGCACACTATTGCGCCTGCTTTCCGGCCTGGACGCCCCAACGCACGGCGGCATCAAGCTCGACGGCGTACCGCAGAAAGGCATACACGGCGCGCTGCGCATCATGTTCCAGGACTCGCGCCTGCTGCCGTGGAAGTCCGTGCTCGATAACGTGTCCCTGGGTCTGCAAGGCGACAGGAAACAGATCCGGGCGCAGGCGCTCGATGCCCTGGCTCAAGTCGGCCTGGCCGATCGCGCCGGCGAGTGGCCGGCCCGCTTGTCCGGCGGCCAGCGCCAGCGCGTGGCGCTGGCCCGCGCCCTGATCCATGGGCCGCGCCTGCTGCTGCTCGACGAGCCCCTGGGCGCGCTCGACGCGCTCACGCGCATCGAGATGCAGGATTTGATCGAACGGCTATGGCGTCAACACGGCTTCACAGCCGTGCTCGTCACGCACGATGTCTCAGAAGCCGTCGCATTGGCCGATCGCGTGTTGTTGATCGAAAATGGCCGCGTCACGCTCGACCGCCGCGTCGATCTCGGGCGCCCGAGAGAACGCGGCGAAGCGGATTTTGCCGCGCTCGAACACGACATTCTCAAGCGCTTGACCCGCGTCGAGGCCATCAACGCGCGCAATCAGCAGAAAGGCAAGGTCGCCCGGATCATTGCCGGCAAGGTGATTTCGGAAGTGCATGTGGAAACGCCGGGCGGCATCGTGATCGCCGCCGTATCGACGCGGGAACTTCGCGAACAGCCGCTGGAAACCGGAGCCCAAGTGCTGGCGCTATTCAAATCGACCGAAGTGATGCTGGCGACGCCGATGCGCCGCGCCACGCGCTTTACATCGGCGCTACACGTGTGGGACCCGCGCCGCTGATGACCTGCACGCGCTGGCCGACGCTCAAGGGCTGGTCGGCCGCCTGCGCGATGACGCGGGTCTCGCCGTTGTCCAGCCGCACGGTGATTTCATAGCCCGAGGTCTTGCCCATCTGGCCTTCGATCGCGTTGCCCGCCAGGGCGCCTACGACGGCGCCGCCCACGGTTGCCAGCACGTTGCCCATGCCGCCGCCGACGCCCGCGCCGGCCACGCCGCCCACCGCGCCGCCGGCAATGGCGCCGACGCCGGACGTGCCGCTTTTCTGGATCGTGATGGGACGCATGCTGGTGATCGTGCCCATGCGCACGATCTGTTCGCGCTGGGCCTGGTCATAGGTATAGACGCCGCTGGAAGCGCTGGGCGTGGCGCAACCGGCCAGCACGGACAGGGACAAACCCAGCGCGGCGACGGCCGTCAGGCGACCGGTTCGCGAGAAAGAAAAAAGAGTCGATTGCGTCATGATTCGGAAAGCTCCAGGATCAGCAGACCTTCCCGGCATGGCGCGCAGCCGCCGGGAAGGCCAAGACATTTTAGTCCTGCCGATTGCCGCCCTGGCGGCGTGATGAAACCGGGCGCAACCGCTGCCGCCGCACGCCCGGAACATTGCGCGCTTGAATCCGCCCGCACAGACCGTCAGGCCGGCAGGCCGATGCCGTAGGACGCGCGCAACAGGCCGTCGATCTCGGCGCGGGTCGGCTTATGGTTCTGCGCCCCGCGCGATGCGATCTTGATGGAGCCCATCACGTTGGCCAGGCGGCAGCTGTCCAGCCAGTTCCAGCCCTGGGTCAGCCCGTAGACCAGGCCGGCGCGATGCGCGTCGCCGCAGCCGGTGGGATCGACCACGGCGGCCGCCTTGACCGGCGGCACCTCGATCGTCTGGCCGCCGGTCATGAGCGTCGCGCCTTCGCCGCCGCGCGTGACGATGACCGCCTGCATGGTCTTGGCGATGTCGGCGATCTTGCTGCCGGTGCGCTGCTCGATGACGCCCGCCTCGTAATCGTTGGCGGTGAGCACTTGCGCCAGCGTGATCATGCGCTCGATGTCCGCGCCTTCGAACAGCGGCATGGCCTGGCCCAGATCGAAGACGAAGGGGATGCCGAGCTTGTTCATGCGCTCGGCGTGGGCGAACATGCCGTCCTTGGCGTCGGGCGAAACCACGCCCCACGCAGCGCCGGTCCGGGCGCCGAAATCGTTTTGCGCCGACTGGCCCATGGCGCCCGGGTGAAAGGCGGTGATCTGGTTGTCGTCCAGATCGGTGGTGATCCAGCATTGCGCGGTCAGCGTGCCGGGTACCACCTTGACGTGCGCCGTGCTGATGCCCAGGTCCTGCATGCGCTGCAGATAGCCGTCGGCGTCTTCGCCCACACTGGCCACGGGCAGGGGCGTTCCGCCCAGCAACTTGAGGTTGTACGCCACGTTGCCGGCGCAGCCGCCGAATTCGCGGCGCAGTGTAGGCACCAGGAAAGATACGGAAAGCGAGTGGATGCGGTCGGGCAGGATGTGCTCGCCGAAATGTCCTTCGAACACCGCGATGGCGTCGAAAGCCATCGAACCGCAGACCAGTACTGGAGCCGTCATGAAGTTACCTTGAGGGAGAATTCAGGGGAAAAAATACTTGGAGACCGAAGCCGTTGATCTGCAATCCCTTCACGACGATGGGCACCGAGATCGGCACCTCGGCGCCGGCGGCCATGGGGCCCGTGGCGCCCGGCGGCAGATAGTCCTGGGGATAGATGATTTTCTCGGCGACAACGGTGTCGGACTTGTCGCGCAGCTTCAGATCGAGCGCAGGCCACTCCTGGTCCTTCTCGTAGCGGTTGCGCAGCACCGCGCCGAGAATCATGTGCGAAACGCCGTCCGCAGCCGGTTGCGTGCCGTCCGGCGTGCCGGCCGGCGCCTGCGCGGCCTGCTGCGCGTTGTTCTGCGGCGTCATGCGCAGCGATGAGGACTCGATCCAGATGCGCTCGATGCGCCGGGCATAGCCGACCTTGCAGCCCAGTGCCCGGCACACGCCGACGAATGCCGGCCGCAGCTTGGGCATCGAGACGCTGATCGGCGTTCGATAGACATAGAGCAACTGCCCGGTCAGCACGATCAAGCCCAGCATGCAGAGCCAGGTCCACAGGCGACGCCTGGCGTGGTGGCTTTTGATGAGATCCCGGTCGAGGAACTGCGGCGGCGCGCGGCCCACGTCGGTAGCGCTGGAATAGCGCGTGCGAACCTCGCCATAGACCCCTTCGCCGACAGTCTCTTCATCGGCGTTGTCCTTGCGGGCGCCGCCGACCGTGAACTCGGGTTCGTCCGGATCCGCCGGATAGTCTTCGGGGTCGTAGGCGCGTATCGGCACATGGGCGTCATGCGCGTCATGTGCATCGCGGGCGGGGATCGGGAAGCCGGGTTGTTCGGCGGCGCGACCGACGGACGGCGCGACCTCGTGCTCGTCTTCCGCATGGATGGCGTCCGATTCGAGCGTGTCTTCGTCTTCGCGGACATTGTCGGACTCGGCCGCGACCGGCGCCTGCTCCGGCATGCGCCGGTCGCGGCCGCGCAGCACTGCGGGCGGCTCGACAAAGAGAAACGGCGGGGGGTTGGCGTGCGCGCTCGACCCGGCGGCCGGCGACCCGGCGGC
>CALGFL010000202.1 GCA_937881145.1 uncultured Bordetella sp. | reverse complement strand
GACCATTGGGGTCGAGGATGGCAGGGATCTTGTTGTTGGGGTTGAGCGAAAGAAACTCGGGCGACATCTGATCGTTGGCGGAGAAGTCCACGCGATGCGGCTCATAGGGCAGGCCCGTCTCTTCCAGCATGATGGAAACCTTCACGCCGTTGGGCGTGGGCAGCGAATAGAGCTGAATGCGGTCGGGATGACGCGCGGGCCATTTGCGGGTAATGGCAAAGCGGGACAGGTCGGTCATGGAATCGAGTCCGTAAGAGGGATGTGAACGATGAGGACAAGGCGCGAATCCATGCAGGGACGCGCGCAGCCGGTCATCTTATGCCGGAAATTCGCCGTCGAGATAGAGCCAGCGACCATCCAGGCGAACGAAGCGGCTGGTTTCGTGCAGACGCGTGGCTCGACCTGCATCGCGCCTGCGCGCTATGAATTCGACCGTAGCGTGATCGGCGTCTTGCTGCGCATGGGCGACGACGTGCAGGCCCAGCCATTTGCAGCCGGGAGGATTGCGCTCCAGCGCAAGGGGCCGCGTATCGGGATGCCAGGTCTGCAGTAGATAGTCGAGCTTGTCCTGTACGAAGGCGGTGTAGCGCGAGCGCATCAAGGCCTCGGCCGTCAGGGCCTGCAGATGCTGCGCGCCTTCATGCCAGCGGCCGCAGCAGGCGGCATACGCCAGGCCGGTACCGCAGGGGCAGGCGGTGGACGTGTCCAATTGCGAGTTGGCGTACACGTTGACAGGGCGGCTCATTCGAGAAGATCGGCGTATTCGGGATAGCGCCGCATATAGGCCTCGGCATAGGAGCAGAGCGGCAGCACCTGCCAGCCGCGGCTGCGCGCCGTCTCGAGTGCAGCGCGGGTGAGTTCGGCGGCGATGCCGCGGCCGCCGACCTGATGCGGGACGCCAGTGTGCAGGATGATCATGCGCCGACCGTCGAGGCGATAGTCGAGCTCGCAGTGATAGCCGTCGACGGTGCAGGCGAAGCGGCCCTGGGTTTCGTTATGAGTGATGTCGGTCATGCCTGGGGCTCCATGCGGGAGCGCAATGCCTTTTTGCCGCCGGGCCGCTCCCAAAGCAAAAACGGCCCCTCGGGGGCAGCAAGCCAGGCGCGGCGTAGGCGGCTTTTTATCCTACTGTCCTAGTGACAGTACTCCCCAAAGCGCTGCCATGTCGATGAGGCCCAGCCAGCAGGCGCTCCAGAAGCCGAAGATCAGCAACTTGATGTTCTTGGGAACCTGGGTCGGATCGACGTGGGAGAGCAGATAGTTGGCCTGCCCGATCACCCAGAAGCGGCGCTTGGGGAACGCCAGGCGCAGGTAGTAGTCGAGGAGGATCGTGGCGCGGATGGTAAGGGGCAGCTGCCTGAACGGCTTGTATTGCAGATAGGGGTGCTGCATGACGGCGTTCACGTTCTCGTGCTTGATGTAGAACAGAAGCACACCGCAGACCATCACGATGGCGAAGCACAGCATGAAGAGGATCGTCGTGACC
>CALGFL010000201.1 GCA_937881145.1 uncultured Bordetella sp. | reverse complement strand
GACGGCATGGCGGCCGCCTATGCCATTACCGACGAAGACTACGAGAAAGCGGCGGCCGAGCAGGGCGCGAAGTATCTCAAGGCCGTCAGCGACCGCGCCGACACCGCGGGCGTGAAGGTGTCCACGCGCGCCGTGTCCAACTTCAACGTGGCCGACGGCATCGTGCAGGCCGCGGCGGACGAGCATTGCGATCTGATCTTCATCGGCAGCCATGGGCGCAGCGGCTTGTCGCGCCTGCTGCTGGGCAGCGTCACGGTCAAGGTGCTGAGCCTGTCGCGCGTGGCCACGCTGGTGTTCCACGTCAAGGAATGAGCGTGGAGCTTGCGCGCATGCGGCGCTCAAGCCAGCCAGTGCTTTAAGTCGTAGTAGCTCACGATGTCCCCGTCATGCACGGGGACACCGGCCGGAAGGCGCGCCAGGCCGTCGCACCAGGGCAGCGAGCTGATAACGCCCGAGCTCTGGTTGCTATAGGGCGCCACGTCGGCAAGCCCGTCTGCCAACGGGTGGTATTGCACCCGTATGAATTCCTCGCGGCTGTCCTGGCGGGTTTTTTCCGTGCGCAGCGCGGCGCGCATGACCGGCGGGTAGATGCGCGAGCGGCCCTGCATGCGGCGGATCATGGGCGAGACCAGCACCGCGAATACCGAATAGGCCGACACCGGATTGCCCGGCAGGCAGACGATCAATTTGCCGTCGAGCCGGGCCATGGCTACGGGCTTGCCCGGCTTCATGCGCACTTTCCAGAGCGCCAGCTCGCCGCCCAGCGATTCGATGGCCGGCTTGACCAGGTCGTGGTCGCCCACCGAGACGCCGCCTACGCTGATGACGAGATCGCAATCGGCCTGCAAGGCGCGCAAGGCGGCCTGCAGATCGGCGGCATCGTCGCGGGCGTGCCGCACTTGCGCCACGTGCGCGCCCAGGCCTTGCGCCAGGGCAGTCAGCATGGGGCCGTTGGAGTTGTAGACGTGGCCGGCCTCGCGCGCCTGGCCGGGCACGGCCAGTTCGTCGCCGGTGGTGAGGATGCCCACGCGCAGGCGCGGATAGACCTCGATCTTGTCCAGGCCCTGCGAGGCCAGGAGCGCGACGTGCGCGGCTTGCAGCAGCGTGCCCGCCGGCAGCAGCGGCGTGCCGCAGCGCACGTCCTCGCCCTGTTTGCGCACATGCTGGCCGGCCTGCGGCGCCGTGGTGATTTCGACCATGCCGTCTGCTTCGCGCGTGTTTTCCTGCATGACCACGGTGTCGGCGCCTTGCGGGATCAGGCTGCCCGTGAACAGGCGCGTGGCCTGGCCGGCGACGAGCGGCTGGGGCTGTTCGCCCGCGTAGCTGCGCTGCTGGATAGGCATGGCGACACCGGGCCGGTAGTCGGCGTGGCGAATGGCGTAGCCGTCCATGGCGCTGTTGTCGGCGGGCGGCAGATCGACCGTGGCCGTGAGTTCGACGGCCAGCACGCGGCCCGCTGCCTGGACCAGGGGAACGGTCTCGACACGGGTGGGAAAGGGGGCGGCTTCGGTAAGCCGGGACTGGGCCTCGTCGAATTCGAGCATGGATCGCAAACAGGTGAGTGGGTCAGGCCGCCGGGCGGGCGCGGTTCAGGTGGGTGGCGAAATTGCAGGGCTTGTGGCGGCTGTCGAGCTGTTCGCGGATGATGCGCGTCCAGGCCATTTCGCAGGCGTGGGTTGAGCCCGGCATGCAGAAGATCACGGTGTCGTTGGCGTAGCCCGCCAACGCGCGCGACTGGATGGTGGAACTGCCGATTTCTTCGAGCGAAAACTGGCGGAACAGCTCGCCGAATCCGTCGATTTCTTTGTCGAACAGGGGCATGAGGGCCTTGGGCACCGAATCTTTGTGCGAGAAGCCCGTGCCGCCGGTGGTGAGGATGACCTGGACCTGCGGATCGGCGATCCAGTCGCTGATCACGCGGCGGATCTGGTATATGTCGTCGCGCACGATCTCGCGCCAGGCGCAGACGTGGCCGGCTTGCGCCACCTGTTCGGCCAGCAGGTTGCCCGAAGTGTCG
>CALGFL010000200.1 GCA_937881145.1 uncultured Bordetella sp. | reverse complement strand
CGTCGCCAGGTTTTCGGTGACGATGGCGTCGGTGTGGCCCGAGCCCCAGCGCGCGATGTGTGCCATGGCTTCGTCAATGCTGTCGACGATTTTGACGGCGAGAATGGGTGCCAGGTATTCGGTGCCCCAGTCTTGTTCGGCAGCGGCGATGGCGCAAGGCAGCAGGGCCTGCGTGCGCTCGCAGCCTCGCAGCTCGACGCCATGATCGTGCAAGGCTTTGCCGAGTTTGGGCAATATGGCCGGGGCGACGGCGGCGTGCACCAGCAGGGTCTCCATGGCGCCGCAGATACCGTAGCGGTAGGTCTTGGCGTTGTAGGCGACCTCGTGCGCCTTGTCAGGGTCGGCGGCCTTGTCGATGTAGACGTGGCAGTTGCCGTCCAGATGCTTGATGAGCGGCACGCGGGCGTCCTGGGCCAGGCGGGCGATGAGGCCCTTGCCGCCGCGCGGCACGATGACGTCGATGTGCTCGGTCATGGTGATGAGCGCGCCGACGGCGGCGCGGTCGCTGGTTTGCACGACCTGGACGGATTCCTGCGGCAGGTCGGCTTCGGCCAGGCCCAGCCTGACGACCTTGGCCAAGGCCAGATTCGAGCGCAGTGCTTCGCGGCCGCCGCGCAGGATGGCGGCATTGCCGGATTTCAGGCACAGGGCCGCGGCGTCGATGGTGACATTGGGGCGCGATTCGTAAATGATGCCGATGACGCCCAGCGGCACGCGCATCTGCGCCACACGCATGCCGTTGGGGCGCAGCGTCGAGGCCGTGATCCCGCCGACCGGATCGGGCAGCGCGGCGACCTGGCGCAGGCCTTCCTGCATCTGGCCGATGTGGCGATCGGACAGCGTAAGGCGGTCAAGCAGTGCGGCATCCAGGCCGTCGCGCTTGGCGTCGGCCACGTCTTGGGCGTTGGCGGCCTGCAGTTCGTCGCGGTGTTCGGCGATGGCATCGGCCATGGCCAGCAATGCGCGGTTTTTCTGGCCTGTGCTGGCCAGCATAGTGTGACGCGATGCGGCTCGCGCTCGCTGTCCCATGGCCAGCATGATTTGTTCGATAGTGCTCATGAAAGCGAGTTTAGCTGGTGTTTTGTTGGCGAGTAACGAGATGGCCAGCCCACCCTCGTAAGGGGCGGGCTGACCATCTCGTTACTCGAACAGACGTGAATCACGCGCGATTGCCGGCGGCGGCTACGCGTAAGGCCAGGCGGGCCATTTCTTCCCAGGCGTCGGACAGCCGGCCGGCGGTGGGCAGGCCCTTGATGAGACGATCGACGTCGTGGGCGTGCTGCACGGCGGCCGGCCAGGATTTGGGCTGCACGCGCGCGAGCGCCTGCAGCGCCAGGCGTTCGTGGTTGCCGAAGATGCGCAAGCGGCGCATCAGGCCGCCCAGATCTTGCCCTTGCTGACGGGCATCGGCCAGGCGCGAGAGCAGGCGGATCTCTTCGCCGACTGCCCACAGCACCAGAGGTTCGGCCTCGCCTTCGGCGCGCAGGCCGTCGATCATGCGCAGGGTGCGCGCGCTGTCGCCAGCCAGCATGGCGTCGCGCAGGCCGAAGACATCGTAGCGAGCCACGTTGAGCACGGCGCGTTCGACGTCTTCGGCCGAGAGCTCGCCTTCCGGATAGAGCAGGCCGAGTTTCTGGATTTCCTGATGCGCAGCCAGCAGATTGCCCTCGACTTTGTCGGCCATCCATTCCAGCGCGACCTTGTCGGCACGCTGGTTCTGGCGCGCCAGGCGCGAGCCTATCCAGGCCGGCAATTGCGGACGATCTATGGTGGCGATGTCGACCATGACGCTGCTTGCGGCCAGCGCCAGGGCCCATTTGCTGCTGCGGGTTTCCTTGTCCAGCCGCGGCAGTGCGATGATGACCAGGACGTCGGGATTGGATTGAACCCGGGCCTGCTCGGCCAGGCGCACCAGGGTTTCACCGCCGGTTTTGCCCGGCTTGCCGCTGTCGAGCTTGATCTCCAGCAGGCTGCGGTCGCCAAATAGCGAGATGGTCTGCGTGGCGGCCAAAGCCGCGCTCCAGTCGCTGCGCGCATCCATGACCAGCGAGGTGCGATCGGCGTAGCCGGCCTGGCGGGCCGCGGCGCGCAAGGCGTCGATGGCTTCGATGACCAGTAGCGGTTCGTCGCCCGACACCGTGTACAGCGGCGCCAGCGTCTGGCCGGCACGCGCCAGGTGGCCGGTCAGACTGTTGGCGTCAAGGGAGGCTGCCATGTCAGCGGGGCGCGCCGTCCAGCAAAGTGGGGGGATTGTTCCAGCCAGGAGGCATGGTGCCTTGCGGAGACTGGACTTTATCGACGTCGTAGACGGGGCGGTCAGGGTTGACGTCGCCACGCTGCAGTCGAGCGTAATTCTCGCGTACGTCGGCGGCGTCGAGACGGCGCAGGATGCGGCTGATGAGCGACTGCTCCATCGAGGCATAGAGCGAATCGATCAGGCTGCTCAGCGCCTGTGAGGCACTGGTGTTGTAAGGCAGCTCGCGATAGGTGGTGAAGGTGGTGTCGGGCAGGATGGCGTTGCCCTTGGCGTCGATCACGCGGAAGGTGAAGCGTATGCCCAGTTCGTATTCCTCGACCTGGCCTTGCGCGTTCAGGCTCGTGTCGTTGATCAGGCGTTGGCTGGCGACCTGCTGCAGCAGGACCTGGGCTTGCTTGGGCGTATCGACCAACTGCGTATTGGGCGAGGAGGCCCGTATCGCGCGCCGCAGATTGGCGCCGAAGTGGGTGTTGTGTGGCACGCCGACATATAGCGTGTTGAACGGCAGGGGCGTCTCGCCGCGCATCTGGAAGCCGCAGGCGGACAGCAGGGCAAGCAGCGCGAGGCCCGCGGCGGACAGAAACCAGCGGGAGCGCGTGCGCAGGCTCAGCCAGGCGTGATTCATGGAGTGATCCTCAACCGACGACGTTGACCAGCTTGCCGGGCACGACGATGACCCGCTTGGCCGGCCGGCCTTCGAGGAAGCGGGCCGTGTCGGGGTGCGCCGCCGCCTGTTGCTCGATGTCTTCCTTGGCCGCTTTGGCCGATACGCGCAGCGAGCCGCGTAGCTTGCCTTGGACTTGCAGCATGAGTTCGATTTCGTCGGCCACCAGCGCAGCCTCGTCGACGTGCGGCCAGGGTGCGTCGAGCAG
>CALGFL010000199.1 GCA_937881145.1 uncultured Bordetella sp. | reverse complement strand
AGCTCGATCTGCGAATAATCGGCAGACAGCAGCATGCCGCGCTCGGCGATGAAGGCATCGCGCACGCGCCGGCCCGCCGCGGTGCGCACGGGAATGTTCTGCAGGTTGGGATCGGTCGAGGCCAGCCGCCCCGTGATCACCGCGGCCTGCGCATAGTGCGTGTGCACGCGCCCGGTGGCCGGCAGGATCATGCGCGGCAGCTTGTCGGTATAGGTGGATTTGAGCTTGGACAGGCCGCGATAGTCCAGCAGGGCCTGCGGCAAGGGGTAGTCCTGCGCCAGTCTGGTCAGCACCTCTTCGTCGGTGGAGGGCGCGCCGCCGGGCGTCTTGCGCACCACCGGCAGCCCCATGCGCTCGAACAGGATCTCGCCCAGCTGCTTGGGCGAATTCAGATTGAAAGGCTGGCCTGCCAACGCATAGGCGCGCTCTTCGAGCACCAGCATTTCCTGGCCGAGTTGATGGCTTTGGCGGCCGAGCTCCTCGGCGTCGATCTTGACGCCGTTGCGCTCGACCACGGTCAGCACGCGCGAGACTTCCAGCTCCAGCTTGTAAATGCGCTCCAGTCCCGCATCGGCCGCCACGCGCGGACGCAGCCGCTGATGCAGCTGCAAGGTGAAATCGGAATCCTCGGCCGAATAGAAGCCGGCCTTGTCCACGGCCACTTCGTCAAAGCCGATCTGCCTGGCGCCCTTGCCGCACAAGGCTTCGTACGTCACGCCGCTGCGGCCCAGGTAGCGCTGGGCCAGGTCGGACAGCCCCACGCCGCGATGCGATTCCAGCACATAGGCCTGCAGCATCGTGTCCTCGGCAATCCCGGCCAAGGCGATGCCCTCGTTGAGCAGCACATGCGCGTCGTATTTCGCGTGATGCAGCAGCTTCAATGCGCCGGCGTCCTCGAACCAGCCGCGCAACCGCGCGAGCACGTCGTCCTTGGGCAACTGCACCACGACCGAGGCGTCCTGGCTCAAGCCGGACGCGACGTCCGGGCCTCGGTGCGCCACCGGAATGTAGCAGGCCACGCCGGGCTCGATCGCCATCGAAATGCCGACCACGCGCGCCCGCATTTCTTCCAGCGAAGTCGTCTCGGTGTCCAGCGCGACCAAAGGCGCCTGCCTGACCCGTTCCATCCAGGCATCGAAGGCGGCCCAGTCGGTGATGATGCGGTAGTCGGTCTCGACCGGCGCCGCAGGCGGCGCACCGACCTCGCCATCGGACGCAGCGGGCTCGCGCGCGATGCGCGCATCGCCGGCCGGCACGCGCTGCGCGTCGCCGGTCTGCTCGCGCAGCCAGGTGCGAAAACCGTAGCGGTCGTACATCTCGGTCAGGGTCGGCGAGTCGGCCTGGCCGAAAGCCAGGTCCCGCAAATCGCCCACGTGCCCGGTGAGATCGCAATCGCACTTGACGGTCAGCAGTTCGCGCGTCAGCCCGAACTGGCCGACGGCCGCGCGCAGGTTCTCGCCCGCCACGCCCTTGATGCCGTCGGCCGCGGCCACCAGCTGCTCGACCGAACCGTGTTCCGACAGCCATTTGACCGCCGTCTTGGGGCCGACCTTGGTTACGCCCGGCACATTGTCCACGGCGTCGCCCACCAGCATCAGGTAGTCGACGATGCGCTCGGGCGGCACGCCGAACTTGGCCAGCACGCCGGCCGGGTCCAGCGTCTCGTTGGTCATGGTATTGACCAGGGTGACGTGCTCGTCGACCAGTTGGGCCAGATCCTTGTCGCCGGTGGAAACGATGGTGTTCACACCCTCGGCCGTGGCCCTGCAGGCCAGCGTGCCGATGATGTCATCGGCCTCCACGCCCTCGACCGCCAGCACCGGCCAGCCCAGCGCGCGCACCAGGCGGTGTATGGGCTCGATCTGCGCGGCCAGGTCCGGCGGCATGGGCGGACGGTGCGATTTGTATTCTGGGTACAGATCATCGCGAAAAGTCTTGCCGCGGGCGTCGAAAATGCAGGCCGCGTAGTCTGCTTTATGATCTTGGACCAGCCTGCGCAACATATTTGCCACCCCGTACAGCGCCCCCGTGGGTTCGCCCTGCGCATTGCGCAGATCGGGCATGGCATGAAAAGCGCGGTACAAATAGCTGGAGCCGTCTACGAGCAACAGGGTTTTATTCATGACAAGAAGATTCATTCCGCAGCCCCCGCCTCGGGAGCATATCCAGCAAATTATGGCAGAGCTGCAAACCGCCGTCGGCCAGATGGAAGACGTCGGTGCGGCCGTCAGCATCTTCGGCAGCGCCCGCATCCTGCCCGGATCCCCTTACTATGCCAAGAGCCTGGCCATTGCCTCGGCGCTGGCCCGCGCAGGTTTTGCCGTCATTTCAGGGGGCGGACCGGGCATCATGGAAGCCGCCAGCAAAGGCGCCTTCGAGGCGGGCGGCCAAAGCGTGGGGCTGAACATCAAATTGCCGCACGAAATCAGCGGCAATGCCCACCAGACGCACAGCCTGAATTTTCATCATTTTTCTCCGCGCAAGGCCATTTTCTTTCTGTACAGCATGGCCTACGTGGTTCTGCCGGGCGGCTTCGGCACGCTCGATGAACTGTTCGAAGCCCTGACGCTGGTGCAGACCGGCAAGCTGCCGCCCGCTCCCATCATCCTCGTGGGCCGCGAATTCTGGAGCGGCCTGGTCGACTGGATCCGCGAACAACTGCTGGCGCAGGGCACGATAGGCCCCAACGACCTGGATCTGCTGGTCATCGAAGACGATCCGGCCCGCGTTGTCGCGCGAGTGATCGCCTTTCATCATCGGCACCCCAAGGGCGCGCTACGCCCGCCGCAGGCGCTCGCCTGCGCCAAGTAAGGCGCGCGGGGCGCTTGCCGGCCGCCCGAAACGCATCCAGGCGCCGATGGGCGCTCAGCAATTGCGTTTGGCTGCGAGCCTGTCGCGCGCGGCGTCCTTCACAAACATCCTCATCAGCTTGTCCACGAGATGGCCGAGCGTCTTGCGCTCGTCCCGCGTCAGCAGCGGAGACAGCATTTCATCTTCCAGCTTTCTGCCCAGCTCGTGAGCCTGGTCGCGCACGCGCAGCCCGGCCGGCGTGGGCCAGAGCTGGAAATGGCGCGCATCGTCCGGATGCACCGTGCGCCGCACCAGCTTGCGCTGGATGAGCTCGGCCAGCAGCTTGGACAACAGCGTCTTTTCGATCAACGACTGCCGCGACACGCTCGAGGCCGTCACGCCCGGTTCGACGCATATGATGCGCAGCACCCGCAGCTTGCGCACGTCCAGGCCGCAAAGCGCCACGTAGGCCGCATCGGCGCGGCTGATCATGTCGGTCTTGATCAGATCGAGCTTGAAGGTGAGAAACGTGAATTCGTCCTCGCTGTCCTGCTTTTCCTGCTTGGACGGCGGCATCGCGACCTCGTAAAAATTCGTAGAAACCATTAGTTGAAAAATTCAACTATTGAATTACGCTACAAAAAAAACATGCGTCCGCCCATCCATGACCGGACGGGCAGGTTCAAAGCGTTTTCCCCAAGAAGGCTTGATTATGCAAGAAGACACCTATCTCGGCGCGCTCACCCGCGAGATGCGCGCCTGGCGCCGCGATATTCACCAACACCCGGAACTGGGCTTCCAAGAGCACCGCACCTGCGGCCTGGTAGCCGGGTTGCTGGAATCCTGGGGCATCGAGGTCACCGGAGGGGTGGGCGGCACCGGCGTGGTCGGCACGCTGCGCGGCGCCAGGGGCCCGGGCATGTCGCTGGGCCTGCGCGCCGACATGGACGCGCTGCCCATGGACGAGCTGGGCACGGTCGCCCACCGCTCGGTCAACCCCGGCGTCTTTCACGGCTGCGGCCACGACGGCCACACCGCCATCATGCTGGGCGTGGCCAAGACCCTGGCCACCGGCAAGCGCGATTTCCGCGGCACCGTTCATTTCATCTTTCAGCCGGCCGAAGAAACCCTGGGCGGCGGCGCGGCCATGCTCGAGGACGGCCTGTTCGAGCGCTTTCCCTGCGACGAGATCTACGCGCTGCACAATATCAACCAGCTGCCGGCCGGCATGGTGGGCGTGCGCAGCGGCGCCATCCTCTCGGCCTGCGACGTCTTTCGCATCCGCATCCAGGGCGTGGGCACCCATGCGGCCATGCCGCACCTGGGCATCGACCCCATCGTCGTGGGCACGTCGCTGGTGCAGTCGCTGCAAAGCATCGTCAGCCGCAACGTCGATCCGCTCGAAACCTCGGTGGTCAGCGTCTGCACCTTCAACGCCGGCACGGCGCGCAACGTCATCGCCGACCACGCCGAGCTCCAGGGCACCGTGCGCACGCTGTCGGTGCAGACGCAGCAGCTAACCATCAGGCGCATGCAGGAAATCTGCGACGCCGCGGCCGCCATGTATCGCTGCGGCATCACGCTCGAATGGCTGGTGAGCGGCCCGCCCACCGTCAACGCCCCCGAGCAGGCCGACGTGGTGCGCCGCGCCGTGGCCAACACCCTGGGCGCCGACAAGCTCGAGCCCGACATGCGCCCCCGCATGGCCTCGGAAGACTTCGCCTTCATGCTGCAGGCGCGGCCCGGCGCCTACTTCTTCCTGGGCCACGACGGCCAGATGTGCCATCACCCGCAATTCGACTTCGACGACGACACGTCGCCGTCGGGCGTGTCCGTCTTCCTGGACATCGTCAAGCAGCGCCTGGGCTGATTCATTCCTTTTTACCGCCAACCCGAGAAACCCATGAACGCCAAACCCGCGCCCTCGTCCGCCATGTTGCGCAAAGTGCTGATCTCTTCCGTGCTCGGCAATGCCTTCGAATGGTTCGATTTCGCCATCTACGGCATGTTCGCCGTGGTCATCGCCAAGCTGTTCTTTCCCGCCGGCACGCCGGCGGCCTCGCTGATGCTGACGCTGGCCACTTTCGGCATGGGTTTCGTGGTGCGCCCCATCGGCGGCGTGCTGCTGGGCCTGTACGGCGACCGCGTCGGCCGCAAGAAGGCCCTGACGCTCACCATCGTGCTAATGGCGGTAGCCACCGGACTGATCGGCATCCTGCCGACCTACGCCGCCATCGGCGTGGCCGCGCCCATCCTCGTCGTGCTGGCGCGCATGCTGCAAGGCCTGTCTGCCGGCGGCGAGTTCAGCAGCGCCACGACCATGCTGATCGAATTCGCCCCCGAGAACCGGCGCGGCCTGTACGGCAGCCTGCAGATGTGTTCGCAAGCCCTGGCCTTCTCGCTGGGCGCGGGGGTGGCGTACTTGCTCGCGGCCCATCTCACGCACGCGCAGCTCGAATCCTGGGGCTGGCGCCTGCCCTTCCTGGTCGGCATCCTGGTCGGCCCGGTGGGCTGGATCATCCGCTCGACCGTGGACGAATCGCCCGAGTTCGCGGCCTACCTCGAACAGACCAAGAAAGCCGGCAAGCCGCCGCGTGCACCGCTCACCGAGATACTGCGCGACTACCCGCGCGCCATGTTCGCCAGCATCGGCCTGTGCGTGGTGGGCACCGTGTCGGCGTATGTCTTTGTGATCTTCGTGCCGATCTTCGCGCGCACGCAGCTCGGCATCCCCCTGCCCGACGCCAACCTCACCACTTTCGCCGGCACGCTGG
>CALGFL010000198.1 GCA_937881145.1 uncultured Bordetella sp. | reverse complement strand
TCCAGCAGCGCGTCGACGGCCTCGGTGCGCGGCGTGAAGGCCAGGTCCACGCCGTAGTCGAGGCTGCCGAAAGCCAGCCTGTCCACGCCCGGTCCGGTGGCGACATCGGCTATCTGCACCATGCCGCGCGCGGTTTCGATGATGGGCACCACCGGTCTGCCCTGCCCCGCGTGCGCCACCTGCGCCGCAGATTCGGCTTTGGGCAGCATGATGGCGGTCACGCCCGGCTTGCCGCGCAGCGCGGCAAGATCGTCCTCGTGCCAGATCGTCGTCGCGTCGTTGACGCGCACCCATACGCGCGCATCGGGGTTCGCGTCGAGGAACTCGACCAATGCCTGCCGTGCCGCGGGCTTGGCCGACGGCTCGACCGCGTCTTCGAAATCGACGATGACGGCGTCCGCGCCGCTGGCCAGGGCCTTGGGTATGCGCTCGGCCCGCGAGGCCGGCACGAACAGCGCCGAACGCACAATGGCTTGCTGCGGCATCACACGGCTCCTTCGGCATGCAGCCTGGACACTTGCGCCGCGTCCAAACCCAGCCAGGCCAGCACCGCGTCGGTGTGCTGGCCTATGCCGGGGATGGCGTCCATGCGCGGCTCGAATGCGTTGCTGGAGGCCGGCGGCAGCAGCGCGGGCAACGTGCCCTTGGCGCTGTCGATGTCGCGCCAGCGGTCGCGCGCGCGCAGCTGCGGATGGGCCCACACGCCGGCCATGTCGTTGACGCTGGCGTTGGCGATCTGCGCGGCATCCAGCTTGCCGGCCACTTCGTCCAGGCTCATCGTGGCGAAGGTCTGGACGATGATCGTGCGCAGGGCCTCGCGATTGGCCGTGCGGCGCGAATTCGACGAAAAGCGCTCGTCGCCGGCCAGTTCGGGCTTGTTCAGCATCTTGTCGCAGAAGACCTGCCATTCGCGCTCGTTCTGCAGGCCCAGCATGATGGTCTTGCCCCTGCCGACGGGAAAAGGCCCGTAGGGATAGATGGTGGCGTGAGCGGCTCCGGCACGCACCGGCGCCGGCGCGCCGTCGAAGGCGTAATACATGGGAAAGCCCATCCACTCGACCATGCTCTCGAGCATGGACACGTCGATGCGGCTGCCTGTGCCGGTCTTGCCCCGCAGCAGCAGCGCATTCAGGATGCCGGAATACGCGTACATGCCCGCGGCGATGTCCGAGATGGAGCAGCCCGCCTTGGCCGGCTCGTCGGGCGAACCCGTGACCGACACGAAGCCGCTCTCGCTCTGGATCAGCAGGTCGTAGGCTTTCTTGTCCTGGTAGGGACCGCCTTCGCCGTAGCCCGAGATGTCGCATACGATCAAACGCGGATGCGCGGCGTGCAGCGCGTCGAAGGACAAGCCCTGGCGGGCCGCCGCGCCGGGCGCCAGGTTCTGCACCAGCACGTCGGCCTGCGCCAGCAGGCGCTGCAATACGTCCTGGGCCGCCGGGTGCTTCAGGTCCAGCGTCAGGCTTTCCTTGGAGCGGTTGGTCCAGACGAAGTGCGAAGACAGGCCGCGCACGCGCTCGTCGTAGTTGCGGGCGAAATCGCCCACGCCGGGGCGCTCGACCTTGATGACGCGCGCACCCATGTCTGCCAGCTGGCGGGTGCAAAACGGCGCGGCGATGGCATGCTCGAAACTGACGACGGTGATGCCGTCCAGCGGGCGGGGTGCTGCATTGCTCATGCGGTAAACCTCAAATGGGCCTGGTGGGCCAGGGTGCCGTCCTGCTCGGCCCACAGCTCGGCGACACCGGGCTCGACCATGCGGCCGGCGACGTCGAAGGGCGTGGGCGCGACCAGAGGCCTCAGCCCGCGATAGGACAAGCTCGAAAGTTTGCCATCGGGATGGGCGCGCCGAAAAGCCGCGACCATCATCGTGGCGATCATCGGTCCGTGCACGACCAGGCCGGGATAGCCTTCCTGCTGCGTCACATAGGGATGATCGTAGTGGATGCGATGGCCGTTGAAGGTCACGGCCGAATAGCGGAACAGCAGCACCGGCGTGGGATGCATGGTCTCGCGCCACGCCGCGGCCGGGGCCGGCTCGGTGCCGGCGAGCCTGGGCGGAGAAGGCTGGCGGTAGACGATGTCCTGCTCTTCCGAAATCGCGATGGCGCCGTCCTGCCCGTATTCGTGGCGCACGGTCACGAACATCAGGGAACCGGTGCGGCCGGTCTTTTCCTTGACGTCGATCACCGTGGATCGGCGCTCGGCGGGAACGCCAACGCGCAAGGGCGTATTGAATTGAACCCGGCCTCCGGCCCACATGCGGTTGCGGTCGTCGCCCGCCGGCGGAAGGAAGCCCCCGCGCGCCGGATGGCCATCCGGCCCCACGCTGTCGATGGGCACGGCCGAGATGAAGAAAGCCCATTGCCACAAGGGCGGCAACGGATCGCCTATGTTCAGCGCCGGGCCGCCCAGCGTGGCCGTCACGCGGCCCACCGCGGTCACGTCCAGCGCGTCGGCCATGGTTTCGCCGCGGCCGATCCAGGCTGCCGGGTCGGGTTGGTTCATCGCAAATCTCCTGCTGTCATAACGCTTTGTAGCACCTGCGCCTTAACGTCCCATGAAACGCGGCGCACGCTTCTCGGCGAAGGCTTGCATGCCTTCCCGGTAATCGTCGGTATAGCCCACCTCGCGCTGCAGTTCGGCTTCGAGGTCGAATTGCCGCATCAGCGTATTGCCGCCCGACGCAAGCAATGCCTGCTTGGCGCGGGCCAGCGCGCGGGTCGGCGCCTGCGCCAGCATGCTTGCGATTTCGTCCAGGGTCTTGCGCAGATCCGCATCGGGCACGCAGCGCCAGATCAAGCCCCAATCCGCGGCCTGGCGCGCCGTCAGCGTCTCGCCGAACAGCGTGATGCCCATGGCGCGGGCCTGTCCCACCAGACGCGGAAGAATCCAGGTCCCGCCCATGTCGGGCACCAGGCCGATCTTGCCGAAGGCCTGCACGAACTTGGCCGACTCCACGGCGAAGACCACGTCGCAGGCCAGCGCCAGGCTCACGCCCGCGCCGGCCGCCACCCCGTTGACGACGCAGATAACCGGCACCTGCATGGAACGCATGCGCTCCATGAGCGGGCGGTAGCTGGCGCGCAGGCCTTCGGCCAGATCGCGCCGCTCTCCGGGCGGCAGGGGCTTGCGGTCGGCCAGGTCCTGGCCGGCGCAGAAACCGCGCCCCGCTCCCGTGATGATCACGCCGCGCAGCCCCGGGCTGGCTTTGGCTTCATGCAAGGCCTGCGTGATTTCGGCGCGCATGCGGTCGGTGAGACTGTTGAGCCGGTCGGGCCGGTTCAGCGTGATGCGCGCGATGCCGTCGCCGGCCAGGGAAAAGACAATCTGCTCGTAGGGTATGCGCTCTTGGGGAGGCCGCGCGGGCGCATTCATGCTGTTTCTTCCAGCGCGGCCAGCTGCTCGGCGCTGTCGCCCAACAGTAGCTCGACCACGGTAAGGCGCTTGAAGAAATCGCCGACTTCCAGTTCGTCGGTCATGCCCATGCCGCCGTGCAGCTGCACGGCGCACTGGCTGAGAAAGCGTCCGCTGCGCGCCGTCTCGAGCTTGGCGGCCGCGATCATGCGGCGCCGCGCGCGCGCGTCGGGCTCGGTCAGGGCCGCCGCGGCGACATAGGCCATGGACAAGGCCATTTCCTTGGCCACCACCATTTCGGCCATGCGGTGCTGCAGAGCCTGGAAAGCCGCCAGCGGCTGGCCGAACTGCTTGCGCGTCTTGAGATAGTCGACGGTGATGTCCAGCAGCCGCGCCATGGCGCCCACGGCATGGGCGCACAACGCCGCCGTGCCCCATTGCAGCGCCAGGTCCAGCGCGGCGCGGGCCGCGGCGCCGCGCGCCAGCACGTGATCCTGCGACAGCGTCACCTGCTTGAAGTCGATACGGCCGCAGCGCGAGCGGTCCAGCGTATTGGTCTGCGTCACGGCCACGCCCGCCGCATCCGCCGGCACGATCAGCAGCACCGCCTCGTTCGAGGCCGCATCGCGCGCCGAGACGATCCAGGCATGCGCCGCGCCGGCATGCCAGACCAGGTGCTTGCTGCCGTCGAGCACCAGGCCTGCGAGACGGCAGTCCCGCGGCTCGGTCGCATAGCGCCGGCCGGGCTCCTGATAGGCCACCGAGAAAATGGCTTCGCCGCAGGCGATGCGCGGCAGCCAGCGCCGTGCGGCCTCCTCGTTGCCGCTGGCGCGGATCGCCGTGGCGGCCATGACGCAGCTGGGAATGACGGGTTCGTCGGCCAGGCCTGCGCCCAGTTCCAGATGCACCGGCAGCAGGCTGGCCGGCGGTTCGCCGAAACCGCCGTGCCCGGCATCGATGACCAGGCCCAATATGCCCAGCTCGGCCAGGGCATTCCAGGCCGACGGATCCAGGCCGCCCTGCCGCGCGCGGCGCCGCGCCATGGTCCAGTTGTCGGTCATCAGGCGCCGCAGGCTGTCGGCCAGCATTTGCTGCTCTTCGCTGTATTCGAAATCCATAGTGTGTTCCTTGGCGGACCGGTACTGGTGTCGACAGGCCCTACAGGCCGAGCATCATGCGGGCGATGATGCTCTTCTGCACTTCGGTCGTGCCGCCGTAGATGGAGACCTTGCGCATGTCGGCATAGCCGGCGCCCGAAGCCGCCGTCATCTCGGCGCCCGGGCCGTGGAAAGGCGCGTCGGCTTCCATCCAGTCCGGATCGTAAGGCCAGGCATCGGGGCCGGCGATTTCCATCTGCAGCATGGCCAGGTCCTGCTGGATCTCGGAGCCGCGGATCTTGAGCACGGAGGCCTCGGGTCCCGGCGGGGCGTCCCCGCGCGCGGCAGCCACGCGCCGCAGCAGCATCTCCAGGGCCACGCTGTCGACCTCGATGCGAGAGAGGCAATCGCGCCTGCGCGGGTCTTCGAGTATGGGCCGGCCCGATGAAGATTGCGTGCGCGCGGCCAGGTCCTTGAGGATACGCAGCTCGCGATGGCAGTGCCCCAGGCCGGCGATGCCGGTGCGCTCGTGGCCCAGCAGGTATTTGGCGTAGGTCCAGCCCTTGCCCTCCTCGCCCACGAGATTCTCGGCGGGCACCTGCACGTTTTCCAGCCAGACCTCGTTGACATCGCAACCGCCGTCCAGCGTCTTGATGGGACGCACCGTCACGCCGGGCGACTTCATGTCGATGAGCAGCAGGGAAATGCCGAGCTGCTGCTTGACCTCGGAATTGGTGCGCACCAGGCAGAACATCCAGTCGGCGTATTGGGCCAGGGTGGTCCAGGTCTTCTGGCCGTCGACCCGATAGTGATCGCCGTCGCGCTCGGCGCGGGTCTTGAGCGAAGCCAGGTCGGAACCCGATCCCGGCTCGGAATAGCCTTGGCACCACCAGTCCTGCATGCGCACGATGCGCGGCAGGAAGCGCTCCTGCTGCGCGCGGCTGCCGTATTTCATCAACACCGGCCCGATCATGCTCAGGCCGAAAGGCAGCAGGCGCGGCGCACCGGCCGAAAAACATTCGACCTCGAAGATCAGGCGTTCGATGGCGTTCCAGCCCGTGCCGCCGAATTCCCCGGGCCAGGTGGGCGCGCCCCAGCCGCGGGCGTCGAGCGCGCAGTGCCAGCGGATGTAGTCGTCGCGGTGCAGGCGCTGATGGCGCATCACCTTGTCGCGTATGTCGGCGGGCAGGTTCGCGGATACGAACTCCCGCACGTCTTCCCGGAAACGCCGCTCCTCGGGCGTCCAGTTCAGCTGCATGCTTGTCTCCTCTGCGTTGCCGCTAGGTTATCCACGTGCAGGTCGGCCGGACAATCTTGCTATGCGAAAGCGGGGCTTTCGCATAGATAAAGCTCCGCCGCGCTTGCCCAGGCGAAAGCGGGGCTTCAGCAATAAAAAATGGTCATCTCACTGCCCGCAATGGACACTGCGCCTACCGCTGCCCGCAAGAGCGCAGCGCATGAATACGGTGGAAACGCATGAACCAATCCCGCTGCGGGTCCGACGCGGCCGGCGCCGAACTGCACTATCGACAGGCGCTGGCCCAGGGCCGCTTTCTCATTCAGCGCTGCAATGCCTGCGCGCGCGCGGTCTTTTATCCCCGCATGATATGCCCGCACTGCGGCGGCGACGTCCTGGTATGGGAAGAGCCCAGCGGCCGCGGCACGGTCTATTCGACCACCGTGGTGCGCCGCAAGGCCGACGCCGGCGGCGACTACAACGTGGCCTTGATCGATCTTGAAGAGGGCGTGCGCATGATGAGCCGCGTCGACGGGTTGGCGCCCGAGGCCGTGCACATCGGAATGGCCGTCCAGGCCAGGGTGCAGTCGAGCGAAAGCGGCAACCTGGTGGTGTTCGTTCCCGCGGGAGGCCAGGCATGAATCTGAAGGATCTGCGCGGCGCCACCGCCATCGTGGGCGTAGGCCATGCCGGCCTGGGCCAGGCCCATGGCTATACCGAAATGGAAG
>CALGFL010000197.1 GCA_937881145.1 uncultured Bordetella sp. | reverse complement strand
AAGACCACCGTCTTCAACCTCATCACCGGCCTGCTGGACCCGACCTCCGGCGGCATCGCCTTCGACGGCAGGGACATCCTGCGCAAGAAGCCGCACGAGATCACCCGGCTGGGCATCGCGCGCACCTTCCAGAACATCCGCCTGTTCAAGGAAATGACCCTGCTGCAGAACGTGGTGGTGGGCGCCTACCGGCACATGGACTACGGCTTCGCCAGCCTGCTGCTGGGCCTGCCCAAGTACCGCAAGCACGAGGCCCGCGCCCGCGAACGCGCGCTCGAACTGCTGTCGTGGATGAAGCTGGACCACAAGGCGCACGACCTGGCCGACAACCTTTCCTACGGCGAGCAGCGCCGCCTGGAGCTGGCCCGGGCCCTGGCCACCGAGCCGCGCCTGCTGCTGCTGGACGAGCCCGTGGCCGGCATGAACACCGGCGAGCGCGCCGGGCTCATGACCGAGATCCAGGCCATCCGCGACCGCGGCTACACCATCCTCATGATCGAACACGACATGCAGTTCGTGATGGGGCTGTGCGAGAAGATCGCCGTACTCAACTTCGGCAAGATCATCGCCGAGGGCGGCCCCGACGACATCCGCAACAACGAACAGGTGATCGAGGCCTATCTGGGCCGCGACGACGAGGAGGCCGCGTGAACGACGATAGCGGCAATCAAACCATGCTGGAAGTGCGCGGCCTGGAAATCCACTACGGCCACATCGAGGCCGTGCGCGGCATCGACTTCACCCTGAAAGCGGGCGAGATCACCGCCCTGGACGGCGCCAACGGCGCCGGCAAGTCGACCACCCTGCTCTCGCTCTCGGGCCTGGTGCCAAAGAAGCGCGGCAAAGTGATCTTCGAAGGCGAAGACATCACCCAGCTCAAGCCGCACCAGATCGTCGCGCGCGGCATCGTGCAGGTGCCCGAAGGCCGGGCCATCCTCACCACCATGACGATCCTGGAGAACCTGGAACTGGGCGCCTACCGCCGGGGCTTGAAGTCGGCGGCGAGCGAGCTCGATTACGTCCTGCATCTGTTCCCGCGCCTGAAGGAGCGCCTGTCGGGCCTGGCCGGCAACCTCTCGGGCGGCGAGCAGCAGATGCTGGCCATCGGCCGCGCGCTCATGGCCAAGCCGCGCCTTCTGTTCCTGGATGAACCTTCCATGGGCCTGGCGCCCATCGTGGTGCAGGAAATCTTCCGCGCGCTGCGCGCCATCAACGGCACCGGCCTCACCCTGTTCCTGGTAGAGCAGAACGTGCGCCAGGCGCTCAAGATCGCCCAGCACGGCTATGTGCTCGAAAACGGCGCCATGGCCCTGTCGGGCACCGGCAGCGAGCTGCTGGGCCATCCCCGCGTGCTGCAGGCCTATCTGGGCGGCTGAGCGGCTTTCGGTTTTCCGGCTTGCGACACGGCCCCCGCATGGGGGCCGTCTGCTTTGGGCGTCGCGACAAAAATTAACAAATTAACTTTCGCCTCAAACAGCGATTTGTAGGTTTTTTCCTCCAAGATACGGGGACGCGACCCTCTGTCATATTGGTCTGGGATCCTCGCGGCCGATGACAGGGCTCCCGCTTTTCCGGAGACATTCGCATGACCGATAGCCAAGACTCCAAGCCGCGCCGGCGTTTCCTGCAGACCCTGGCCATCGTGCCGGCCTCCACGCTCGCCGCCGGCGCCGCGCTCAAGACCACCCAGGCCGAGACACTCACGAACGCACCGCCCGCCGGCGCCGCCTACACGCCGACCTACTTCGACCGGGCCGAATGGGCCTTCATCCAGACCGCCGTCGACCACCTCATCCCCGCGGACGATCTGGGACCGGGCGCGCTCGTCGCCGGCGTGCCCGAGTTCATCGACCGCCAGATGCAAACCCCCTACGGCCACGGCAAGCTCTGGTACATGCAGGGTCCCTTCCATCCCGGCGTCGATCCCACCTACGGCTGGCAGATCAGCCTGGTGCCGCGCGAGGTCTATCGCCACGGCATCGCCGACTGCAACGCCTACTGCAGCAAGCAATACGGCAAGAACTTCGTCGATCTGGACAAGGCCACGCAGGAGCAGGTCCTCAAGGACATGGAAGCCGGCAAGCCCCAGTTCGCCAACGTGGCATCCAGGACCTTCTTCGGCCAACTGCTGGGCAACACCAAAGAGGGTTTCCTGTGCGACCCGCAGTACGGCGGCAACAAGCACATGGTGGGCTGGAAGATGATCGGCTTCACCGGCGCGCGCGGCGACTTCGTGGGCTGGCCCGAAAAAGGCAATGTGAAGTATCCGTACGGCCCCGTTTCCATCTCCGGCGAAAAGGCTTGAACCATGGCGTCCATCAAAAAAGACAAGGTAGACGTGGTGCTGGTCGGTTTCGGCTGGACGGGCGCCATCATGGGCCAGGAGCTCACCAACGACGGCCTGAAGGTCGTGGCGCTCGAGCGCGGCGGCATGCGCGACACGCCCACCGATGCCGAATACCCCAAGGTGCTCGACGAGCTGGCGCACTCCGTGCGCGGCAAGCTCTTTCAGGACCTGTCCAAGGAAACCGTCACCATCCGCCACAGCGTGGAAGAAGTGGCGGTGCCTTACCGCCAGCACGGCTCTTTTTTGCTGGGCAACGGCGTGGGCGGCGCGGGCTTTCACTGGAACGGCATGCACTACCGCAACCTGCCGGAAGAGCTGGAGCTGTACACCCGCACGGTAGACCGCTACGGCAAGAAGTTCATTCCCAAGGACATGCTGCTGCAGGACCACGGCGTCACCTACAAGGACCTGGAGCCGCACTACGACTTCTTCGAGAAAGTCTGCGGCACCTCGGGCAAGGCCGGCAATATCGGCGGCAAGATCGTGCCCGGCGGCAATCCGCTGGAAGGCGCGCGCTCCGACGAATTTCCGCTGCCTCCGCTGCAGCAGACCTACGCACAGGAACTGTTCGAGAAGGCCTCCAGGGACGCGGGCTTTCATCCTTATCCCGCGCCGGCCGACAACGCATCGGCGCCCTACACCAACCCCTACGGGGTGCGCCTGGGCCCGTGCAACTACTGCGGCTATTGCGAGAACTACGGCTGCTTCATGTACTCGAAAGCCTCGCCGCAGACGACCATCCTGCCGGTGCTGCTGAAAAAACCCAACTTCGAACTGCGCACCCACTCGTACGTCACCCGCGTCAACGTCGACAAGTCCGGCAAGATGGCCACCGGGGTCACCTACATCGACGCCCTGGGCAACGAAGTCGAACAGCCTGCCGACCTGGTCATTCTCACGGCCTTTCAGCTGCACAACACGCGGCTGATGCTGCTTTCGGGCATCGGCCAGCCCTACGATCCGGTCTCCGGCGAAGGCGTGGTGGGCAGGAACCTGGCCTACCAGATGAACGGCGGCGTGCGCGTCGTCATGCCCAAGGGCAATTACTTCAACCCCTTCGAAGGCACGGGCGCGGGCGTCTGGTCCTTCGACGACATGAACGCCGACCAGTTCGACCATGCCCCTTACGGCTTCATCGGCGGCGCGGTGATCCGCCAGTCCACCACCGGCGGGCGGCCCATCAAGCAGGCCGCGCCCATGCCCGGCTCACCCAGCTGGGGCTCGGGCTGGAAGGCCGGCCTGGTCGACGCCTACCAGCGCACCTTCGGCTTTGCCATGTCGGGCTCGGTCATGGCCTATCGCGACGCCTATATGTCGCTGGATCCGACCTACAAAGACTCGCACGGCCTGCCGCTCTTGCGCATGACCTTCGACTGGCACGACAACGAATTCAAGATGCTGGCACACATGGGCCAGACAGCCGAGAAGGTTGCGCAGGCGATGAAACCCGAGAAGTACTACGTCAGCGTGCGCAAGCCCGGCTCGCACTGGGACACGCGCCTCTACCAGAGCACGCACCTGACCGGCGGCACCACCATGGGCACCGATCCCAAGACCAGCGTGCTCAACCGCTACCTGCAAAGCTGGGACGTGCCCAACCTCTTCGTCATGGGCGCCAGCACCTTCCCGTACAACATGGGCTACAACCCCACCGGCCTGCTTGGGGCGCTGGC
>CALGFL010000196.1 GCA_937881145.1 uncultured Bordetella sp. | reverse complement strand
GTCGCGTGGAAGGGCGGCGTCCGCGACGGCCACCACCTCAAGAACCTGTCCGACATCGTCGCCACGCGCCTCGTGGGCGGATCGCGCCGCGACGACGACGGGGGCGAGTACTCCGACATCGACATGATGGTGATCCTCGGGCCGGGCCGCGATGCTGGCGGGGCAGCGCGACGAAGTCCGGGCCAGGTTGGACAAAGCCAATGCCGATCTGCTGGCCTTCCAGAAGGCGCACGGTATCGTCAACATCAACGACCAGATCTCGCGCGCGGTGGCGCTGGAGAACCTGCTGGTGCAGCGCCAGATGGAGAACGACGCGGCGCTGGCGCAGGACCGCGGCGGGCTCGCGGCACTGCGGGCCGCCACGCAGGACGTACGGCCGGAGATCATGCTCTTCACCGACAACGCCGAGATCGTGCACGCGCTGGCCACCATGCAGGTAACGCTGGTGCAGCTCGAATCGCGCCGCTCCGATCTCGCGTCCCGCTACATGGCGAGCTCGCCCTTCGTGCAGCAGCTCGATAAGCAGATAGCCGATTTGCGCGCGAACATCGCGCAAGAAAAGCGGCAGTTGACGAACGTCACGCGCTACGGCCACAACAGCTATTACGACACGGTGCAGGACCGCCTGGCGGGCCTGCTGACCAATATTTCCGGCGAGGTCGCGCGCCATAAAGCACTGGCCGAACAGGTCGACGAGTCGCGCACGCGGGCCCAGAACCTCATCGCCGTGTCCGACAAGCTGCGCCAGATGCAGGCCGACCGCGATCTGTTGGCAGACAATTTTCGCGAACGGGCGCGCCAGGTCGAGCAGGCCGACGTCCAGCAGCAGCAGGCCAGTCAGGTCAACAGCACCAACGTGCGCGTCATCCAGGCGCCGCTGCCGCCGACGCGCCGCAGCGTGTCGACCAGCCTGATGATGGCCGCTGCCATCGTGATCGCGCTGCTGGTCGCCACGCTGACCGTGCTGCTGCTCGCCAGCCTGCGCGAAACCTTCCTCAGTCCCGAGCAGGCCGAGCGCTCGCTGCTCCTGCCTGTGCTGAGCGCGCCCATCATCACGTCGCGCCGCGCCGCAACCCGCCGGCGCGGCGCGGCGCAGCCGGACGACAAGCCCCATGAAAACCCAGAGCAGGCCCCGGGCAAGTTGAACGCGCGCGTCGCGCACAAAGTCTATGGCCGGCTGGCATCGGTCATCCACGGCAGTTCCGACGCGGCCTCCAAAGCGGTCATGGTGCTCGCCCCCAGCAAGGACGAAGGCGCGCACCGGGTCATCAAGGGCGTGGCCGTCGAACTGGAGCGCCGCGCGACAAGGCCCGTGCTGATCCTGGACATGAGCGGGTTGCCGGGCACCCTCACCTACGGGCAGGTCGCCGACGGCCAGGAACTGATCGACTGGCCGGATGTCGAGTCGGGCGGCGGCGTGCCGCGCGTGGCGAAGGCCGAGGCGGTGCCGGACATCGATTTGCACCAGGTCGCGCAGCACAATATCGTGATCGCGCGGCCCCGCGAGGGCGCGGTGATGTTCTCGTGGGAGCATGCCGCCGCGCTGTTCGATGCCTTGCGCAAGGACCATGAATATGTCCTTGTCCACGCGCCCGCGGCCGCCCAGTCTTTCTACGGCATCGAGAACGCCTCGCTGGTCGACGCGGTGGTGCTGGTGTTGCGCGCCGAAGTCACTCGCAAACCCCTGGTGCAAGGCCTCAAGCAGCAGGTGCTGGACGACGGCGGCAAGATCGTGGGCATCGCCATGACCTATCGCCGGGCCTATATTCCCGCGATCTTCTACCGCTTCTTCCTCAATTCCTAGTCATGGGCGGGAGGCGGCCATGACCCAGATCAGCGCGATTCTGCCCATCAAGACCCGGGGCCGGCATTACGCCGACAATATCGGCCGCTGCGACATCCTGTTCGCATCGCTGCGCCACTTCGCCGCGCCGGATCTTTTCGCCCGCTTTGTTCTGATCGTGCCGCACGACGAGGTCCGGGAGATCCAAGGCTATGCCAAGGCGTGGTCCGACTTTCCCATCGAGGTGGTCGACGAATCCCTGCACATGGGCGTCTTCGCCGAGTTCTCGCAGCGCCATCAGATCCGCAACTGGCATCGCCAGCAGATCATCAAGCTCTATGCGCCGGCGCTTATCGACACCGAATATTTCCTGGTGTTCGATCCCGATTGCTTTGCCACCCACCCGTTTTCCGCCGACACCCTGATCGTCGACGGCAAGGCGCTGACGCATTACATGCCGCGCACGGCCGACGTGCCGGGCTACTGGGCGGCGTCGGCCAAGCTGCTCGGCATCGCCGATCCGCATCTGGAGCGCGACGGCATCTGGATGACGCCGGCCATTCTGTCGCGCACCCTGTGCCTGAACCTGCAGCGCCGCCTGCAAGCCGTGAACGGTCAGGATTGGCGGCGCGTGCTGCTCAGTCACTACATGATCGACTGGACCGAGTACACGCTGTATTGGCTCAACGCCGAGCGCGAGGGGCTGCAGGACCAGTATCACACCGGCCCCAGGCCCGGGCAGCGCGCGCTGCACGCCGACCAGAGCGTGTGGCTCGCCGAGCAGATGCAGGCGTGGGACGCGGCGCGCCATTTCGCACCGGACAGCGACGGGCTGTTCGCGGTGGTGCAGAGCAATACCTATATTTCGCCGCAGCAGGTGGCGCGCAGGATGGCGACGTCTTTACCCATAGAAATCCAGCCCTCAGACCGTCACGCCGATCGCGCACTGAAGGCGGCCGAACTGGCTTCGGCC
>CALGFL010000195.1 GCA_937881145.1 uncultured Bordetella sp. | reverse complement strand
TGAGCATCTTGGACACCGCCAGGAGCGTGCGCAGGTCGATGGCCGTGGGCTGGTGCCGGGCCAGCAGCAGGCTGATGCGCTCGTCGATGTCGACTTCGCTGCGGTTGACCTCTTTTTCGCGCTCGCGCACCCGGTCGACCAAGGCCAGGTCGGAGGTGGCCAAGGCCTCGACCGCCTCGTTGACCATGGCCTCGACCACGCCGCCCATGATCAGGAACTGCGAGCGGACGAACTCCAGGTCGTTGCCGAACTGCGTGTTTGGGTGATCCGGCATGTGTGTTCCTTCGAGGGTAAGCGAGCCCGCTTGTCGCGGTTGACTCGGCAGCTTATGACGTGAATGTGACGGGATTATGAAACAAGGCTATCACGCAGGCCTATGGTGCCGACCTTATGTTGCAGGCGCCTCAGGCCGCGGGTTTGTCCAGGCGGCGTATGCCCTGCTGCGTCGCCAGCAGCGCAACGTCGGCGCCGGCGATGGCGAACAGGCCGCAGGTGACCACGCCCGCGTAGTTGTTGATCTCGGCTTCCAGCCCGCGCGCATCAGTGATCTGCAGGCCGCTCACGTCGAGGATGACATTGCCGTTGTCGGTGACGAACCCGTCGCGCAGGCGCGGTTGGCCGCCCAGCCGCGCGAGGCGGCGCGCGACCGCCTCGCGGGCCATGGGGATGACCTCGACCGGCAGCGGGAATTTGCCCATGCGTTCGACCAGCTTGGATTCGTCGGCGATGCAGATGAAGCGCTCGGCCACCGATGCGACGATCTTTTCGCGCGTGAGCGCGCCGCCGCCGCCCTTGATCATGTGCAGGTTGGCGTCGATCTCGTCGGCGCCGTCGACGTAGATGGGCATGCCGCGCACGTCGTTCAGGTCCAGGACTTCGAGCCCGTGGCCGACAAGCCGCGCGGCGCTGCGCTCGGAACTGGCCGCGGTGGCGCCGATGCGACCCTTGAAGCGGGCCAGGCCGTCGATGAACAGATCGGCCGTGGAGCCGGTGCCCACGCCGATGACCACGTCGGGCGCCGCGACGGCGTCGACGAATTCCAGGGCCGCGTCGGCGGCTTGTTGCTTGAGTTCTTGTTGGCTGAGCATGGGATGGCTGCGCGTAATGCCTGCACGTAAAGCCGGGATTTTAACGGGTTCTTGCATCATCCCAGGACACGGCCCCCTAGGCCCGGACCTCCTGACGCTGAAAAGCGGCATAGGCCAGTGTAAACAGCACAATGACGCCGGCGATGAGCCCGACCGCCTGGGCCCAGACAATCTGCAGGCTTTGCCACAAACCCAGCGGCGCCCCCATCAGCGCGCCTTCGAGCTGGCTCAGGAACACCGGCCCCAGCGTCCGCGTGGACGGACTGAGCACGACGATCATGGCCTCGCTAAAGAGCTCGCTGGGAGAAAGGCGCTGCAGCGCCTGGGCCCATTCCAGCGCGGCCAGGCTGGCCTGGCCCGGCGGGCCCGCCGGCGCGATGGCCTGCGCGAGGGCGCCGGCCAGCATGGGCCACAACAGCGCCAGGAACAGCCACAAGCCCAACGCCACCAGCGCCGATGTCGCCGCGGAACGGAACAGCACCGAGAACAGCATGGCGACCGCAAGCCATACGCCCGCGTACATGAGCGCAATGAAGAGGAAAATGAGCGAACGCAGGATTTCCTCGCCGCTGGGCGGCACGCCCAGGAGCAACAGCCCGGCCCCCATGACGAGCAGCCACAGGCACAGCAGGCTGACGGCCAGCGTGCCCAGGCCGGCCAGGAATTTGCCCAGCAACAGCGCGTCCCGGTAAATGGGTTGCGCCAGGATGCGGCTCATGGTGCGCCGGTTGTATTCGCCGTTGATCGCGTCAAAGCCCAGGCCTATGGCCAGAAGCGGGATAAGAAACCCCAACAACGCCGCAAACGACGGCATGGCCCCCTGCGAAGCCGTGAACAGGTGAAGAAATACGAAGGGATCTTCGGACGCGGCGGCGCGGATATGGCGAAATACGCCGTAGAGCGAGGCGCCGGCAGTCAGCACGATCAGCCACTCCAGCGTGCGCATGCGCGCACTGGAAAAGTGATCCGCCATTTCCTTGGTGGCCACCACGCCCACTCCCGCCCATGGGGAACCTTTACGCTGTCGCATGGACACTCTCCTCGGCCGCCGCCTGCTGGCTGCGGAAGAAATGGTTGTAGATGGCGTCCAGGCTGGGCTGGTCCACCGACAGATGGACAAGGTTGCCGCCACCCTGAACCACCGCTCGCGCTGCCTGGGCGCGCACATCGCCTTGGGCCAGCAAGCGGAAGCGGTCCGGCGCCAGCGCGGTTACCGACTGCACGCCGGGCACGACCGACAGATGGCGCATCAAGTCTTCGCCGGTTGCCTGCACCTCGACCGCAAAACCTGCGCCCAGCACCTGCCTGGCGAGCTGCGGCACATTGCCCGTCAGGGCGATGCAGCCTTTGCGAAACAAGGCGACCCGGTCGCAGATGCGCTGCATGTGATCGAGCAGGTGCGAGGACAGCAGCACCGTCACGCCGTCTTCTTTGAGCGACCGGATCAGTTCCAGAAATTCCTCGGTGGATTGGGGATCCAGCCCCGACGTGGGCTCGTCCAGGATGGCCACGCGGGCCTGCTTGACGAGGATCTCGGCCAGACCCAGACGCTGGCGCATGCCGCGCGAGAACGTGCCGACGCGCTTGTCGGCCACGTCGGACAGGCGCATGCGCGCCAGCGCGGCATCGATGCGCCGCTGCCGCTCGGCTTTGCCCAGACCCAGCAGCCGCGCGATATAGGCCAGGTTGGCCCGGGCGCTCATGTCGTCGTAAAAGCCCACCGAGTCGGGCAGGTAGCCCAGGTTGCGCTTGACGGCCAGCGGATCGCGCTGCGGATCCATGCCAAGGACGCGCACGCTGCCCGAGGTGACGCTGGTCAGGCCCAGCAGCATGAGGATGGTTGTCGTCTTGCCCGCCCCGTTGGGGCCGAGCAGCCCGAAGATCTCGCCTGCGCCGATGTCCAGGCCGATGCGGTCGACGGCAGTCGCCGGGCCGTAGCGCTTGGTGAGATCGCGCGCCTGTATCACGGGCTCGTTCATCGCCGTCCGAACCTCGCAACGACGCCGACCAGGATCAGAATGGCGATGGCAATGATGGCAATGCCTATCACCCCCCAGGTGCTGGACGTGGCAACGGAGATGCGGAAGTCGCTCGAGGCCGACTGTGCGCCGGACTGCGCGCTCAGCGTGGCCATGTAGTCGCCGGACAGCGAATGAGTCGAAGGCGTGATGTGCGCCTGCACCTGCGCCTGCCGTCCGGGCTCGATGTCCGCGACAGTCTTCGGATCGAAGGTCACGCTCCAGCCCGAAGGTGCGCTGCCGCTCAACTGCACATCGTGCGCCGCCGCGCCGCGGGTATTGCTAACCATGATCGGAATGGTCGAGCTGCGG
>CALGFL010000194.1 GCA_937881145.1 uncultured Bordetella sp. | reverse complement strand
CCCGAGCTGGATCGCGCCCAACGCGCGGCGAGTTGCCTGATCGAACCGGAGCGCGGCGACAAAGTGCTGGTCAGCCACGTCGAAGAAGGCGGCGCATACATCCTGGCCGTGCTCTCGCGCGCCGAACCGGACAAGGCCGAACTGGTGCTGCCCGGCGGCGTCGCCCTGCAAACCGAGGCGGGCGCGTTGACTGTGCGAGCCAGGAAAATCGACCTGCAGGCCAGCGAAGACGCGACGATGCAGGCGCCGAATGTGACCCTCGGCGGCATCAACGGCATTGTGCGCTTTCAGCGGCTCGAAGCCGCCGCGCAGAAAATGCGCGCGCATTTCGGTGCGGTGCACGGCATGGCGCAAAGCGCGACCTCGGTGGTCGGCCGCCTGGTGCAGCGCGTGGGCGACAGCCTGCGCTGGATCGACGACGTCGACGAGACCCGGGCCGGGCGCGTGCGCGTACAGGTGGAAGACCGTTTCGATATCAATGCGCGCCATGCGTCGATGCGCGCCACCGGCCAGGTGAAAATCGACGGCGAAAAAATCGACCTGGGCTGAGGAGACGAACCATGTTCGCAACCACAATGGAAGGCGGCATGTGCATGGGGTTTCCCGACACGTGCCTGGTGCCCGCGCCGCCCGCGCCGCCCATTCCCACGCCGTTTCCCAACATCGCGATGCCCATGATGGCCGATCCGACCACCATGGTGGTGTTCATCGTCGGCATGCCGGCCTTGTTCCTGGACTCGGAGATACCGCTGAGCAACGGCGACGAAGCCGGCCTGTCCGGCGGCGTGGCGAGCGGCCAGATCATGGGGCCGTGCAGACCCATTCTGGGCAGCTTCGCGGTGATGCTCGAAGGCATCGCGGCGGTGCGTCTGAGCGCTCCCACCATGCAGAACGAAGACAACGCTCCGGGCTTTATCTCGGCGCCGAGCCAACCCATTGTCATGGTTCTGAGTTGAGTCGAGGTCGACGATGAAAACAGTATGGATCAGCGCCCTGAGCAAGAACGAGCCGCGCGTGGCTGCGGTTTCGCAAGTATTGAAAGGCTACGGCCTGGAGCCGAAGGGGCATTTCTGGATCGACGACAACGAGAAAATGGCGTGGCGCGCGGCCTTCGATTCTCTCCTGGAAGCCCGGGCCGATGTGTGGCTGGTGCTGGCCGATAGCGACGCGGCGACAAAGCCCAGCGTGCGCTATGCCTTGTCGCTGATGGCGGCGGCGCTGCGCGAAGCGCGCGGCTACGGCTTTCCCATCGTCGTACTGTGGAACGACGCGTCCGCTGCCGACCTGCCGCCCGCTTTTTTACCGGCGACGATGCTGTTGGAGCAGGAAGCCTCATGGCCGGCCAAGATCGTGGCCAAGGCCAATATGCCGGCCAAGGGCGCCGCGCCCGACTATCGCTTCAGCGTGGCGGGCGACGAGCGCCTGGGCCAATGGTTCGAACTGGGCCCGCGCGCCAATTCGGGTTCGGGCATCGGCACATGGCACGGCGTGGTGTTCGGTGTCGCGGGCGAAGGCGCCGAGATCAACTTCCAGGCGGTCGGCCCGCAGGGCGGCCTGCCCGAGAAGACCGTGCTGGAGTTTGCGCAGGAAGGCATGAAACTGCAAGCGGGCGGGCTCGAATTCACTGCCTGGGCCGTGCGCAACGAGGTGAGCGCGACCGACTCCTACTATGCGCGCGTGGCGGGTAGCCCGCAGGCCGTGCTGTTCCTGCCTTATTCCGAAGACGGCGAGGCCGAGGCCACGGTGCTGCGCTTGTCGTAGCCCTGCACAGATCGGCGGCGGCGCGCTGCCCGGTCAATAAGACAGGCTCGCCTTGCCCACGACGTTGCCTTGCGCATCCAGCCGCAAGGCCTCGCCGGGATCGTAGGGGAGCGCCACTTCGTGGTCTTCGCCCTTGAAGCGGTAGCCCACGCGATAGCCCGATGCCGTGGGCGTTTCCACGCGCACCAGACCGCACTCTTTTTGCTGCAGGAAAGTTTGCGCCTCGATGACGCCGTTGGGGTCGTCCACCAGGGCCGATGGCACGTCGGGCGGAAAGATGGCATTCCACAGGGCAATGCCGCCCGCCGCGCCGATCAGGCCACCGATCAGCGTAGGCTGCCAGTTGCGCGGCCCCAGATCCAGGTGCTTGGTCTTGTTGCCCAGGCCCACCCATTTGCCCACATCCAGACCCGTGTTGTAGAGCAGGAAGCCGCCCGCCGCCGCGCCGAGCGGCCCGCCGGGCCCGGTCTGGTAGCCGGCCAGGCCGCTGCCCAGCATGACGGGCAAGGCCCATATCTTGAAAGCGGCGGCGCTCACCAGATTGTGCAGCAGCCACAGGCCGCCCAGCCCACCCAGGGCGGCGCCCAATATCGCCGACCAGTTGCGCAGCAGGAAAGGCTTGGCGTTGTGCTGGGCCAGCAGTACGTCGCGTTGCGGCATCAGCGTCTGCCAGCACTGCTTGCTGACGGTGGGGGTGTTGCTCACGCTGGCATAGACGTACTGGACCGGCACGACCTGCCCTTCGGTCTTGACGGGGGGGGCAGCCCACGCCGCGGTCGAATCGACCGTGCCCAGCGCCAACGCGACCGCCAATAGCACCGCCCGCTGCGCCGCGCCCGGTCTCGAAGACGAAACGAAGGAGCGGCGGGCGGCGTTCACAGGCTTAGTGCTGCGCGGGTGCGCCGGCCTGGGCCGGCGCGCGCGGCGCCGAGCCAGGCTTGGCCACGGGCGCAGGCGCCGGCGGCAGCGTGACGGCACGCGTCACCAGCTCGCGGATGGTGGCGGTTACGTCAGGCTTGCTGGACTGCGCCTGCTGGTCCCAGCAGACCCCGATCTGCTGCGGCAGCGAGACGGAGACCGCGGGCGACTGCGGCGGCATCTGCACGGCGGCGATCTTTTCCTGTATCGCCTGCTGCGCCCGCTTGAAGTCCGCGTCCTGCAGCTGCTGCTGCGCGTCCTGCGTCGCCTGCTGCAATTGATCCAGGCTGTCGAGGTTTTGCCCGATGGCGATCACGCTGTCCTGGCCGTCGAAGTTGTAGTGCACGGACAGCTGCGTCACCTTGAGCGCCTGCAACTTGCTCTTGGCCTCGGGAAAATCGGACGCGTCGAAACGATGCGCGCCGTTGTGGAAATCCTGGAAGAAATGCGCCAGGCCCAGCGGACCGGGATAGCGCTTGGAAAGCACCAGCGAGTCGATCTTGATCTGCAGGCTGACCTCGCCGCATTGGCCGGCCGACCACGGGAAGCTGACGCTGACCGGGAAGTTGTAGTTGTCCAGCCGCTGCGCGCCCGCGGCGCACTGCACCGTCAACGCCGTGGCGTAGGGCTTGGACAGCGCCCCCGGATTGACGTCGGTGGGCTGCCCGGACACCGTGACCTGCACGACCTGAGCCTTGAGCTGATCGGCCTGCGGCTTGATGCCGGCCATCGTCTGGTCGAGCTTGGTCTTGGCCTGCTGCGCCAGGAGCTGCTGCTGCTCGGCCTGCAGTTTGGCGGCCTGCTTCTTCGCGTCCTCGCGCTGCTGGTCGACCAGCTGGCCCACGCGCTGATCCACGGCATTGTTGAGCGTGGGCAGGAAATCGGCGGTAAACGGCACGCTGTAGCCCAGCGTCTGCACCACATGGAAGCTCTTGCCGTCGCGCTCGATGAAGGGCTTGACGACGCCGTCGGCGAAAGCCCACACGCTGCCCTTCTCGCCATAGAGCTGGTTCAGCTGCGCCGCCTGGTCGGGCACGGTCTGCAGGGGGAACAGCACCTTGCCCTGCCAGTCCTTCTGCACTTCGCAGGACGCCTGCTGCTCGACGTAGCTCAGCGCGAAGTGCAGGGGCCCGCCGATCAGGTTCCAGACCGGTTCGTCGGCCGCCTCGGTGTGGCCGACGAACTGGCGCACCTTGGCCAGCCCGCTCAAGGCGGTATAGACGGACGAAGTCTTGACGGCCGGATCGACCGAGTAGCGGTGGAAATCCGATGCGATCTGATAAGCCTTGCCGGTACCGCCGACCGCCTCGGTGGCGATCTGGTTGACCTGGCTGAAATACTCGCCCAGCGCCTGGGCGGCCGCCAGGTTGTTGCTCAGATCCTGGCTGCCGGCCTGCGCCGAGATGCCCAGCGTGTCCTTGATCGCCTGGCCTCCCACCGAGTCGATGGCGCCGACGACCTTGGCCGCCTTGGACGAATCCAGCAGGGCCTGTTTGCGCAGGCGCTCGAAGTCGCGCGCGAGCAATATCCAGTCGGGCAGACCGGCCGCGGGCTCGTCGGCAAACTCGCGGTTGAGCCGATCCAGCACGCGGTAATAGGGGCTGCGCCCGCCGGTAATGCCCCCCAGGGTGACGCGCCAGTCGGGCTCGCCCGCCAGCAGGGTTTCCGTGTCGGCGAAGTTGCCGATGAAGTTCTGCCACGCCAGGATGCGCTGCTCGCGGTACCAGGTGTCGAAGGCGTCGCGAAACCGCGCGAACTTGGCGTGGTCGTCCACGCTCTTGTCCATTTCGCCCAGGAAGGCGTCGATCGTCCGGCGTCCCGCGCGGGTATAGGCGGCGGGCACCATGGGCATGGGGGTCTGCGCGGCGCCGAGCGCACGGGTGTTCCAGAAATCCGAGGCATAGACCGGCGACACCGGTCCGCCCTTGTCGGGCACCAGACCGATGACCCAGGTCATCTGCGGATTGGCGTAGGCCTCGCGCTCGAGCAGCACCTGGTCGGCGTGCACGCGCGTGGCCAGGAAGGGATCGTTGGCATCGCTCCAGGCCAGATGCGCGAGGGCAAGCTGATTCAATTTTTGATAAAAGGGCGCCGTATAGCGCGCGGTGCGCTGGCGCTGCGGCATGGCCTGCAGCGCATCGAGCCCGGCGCCGTGCTGTCGCGCAACGTCCAGGTTGATCGAGCGGACCAGGTTGCGCAGCAGGAAAGGCTCTTCATCGTTGGGGTCGCTGGCCTGAACGCGGTCGAGGTCATCCTGCTGGTTGCGCAGCACCGCGGGCAGAACGGCGCTGCGGTACTTCTCGACATAGTGTTGCTTGAGGCGTTTTTCGAGTCCGTCGACGTGGGTCGTGAACACCATCCACTGCGCGATCCAGCCTGCGTCGCGATGCATGACCTCGGCCAGGACGTCGCGCTCGTTCGTGAGCGTGGGCACGTCCTGATCCAGTTTGCCGGTCAGCGCGACGTCGTAGGGATGGTTTGCGCGCAGCAGTTTGAGCGTGTCGATGTTGTCGATGAAAGCCAGCGTGAGCAAAATGCCCAGCGCCGCGGTGATCAGCCACCAGGCCGTCACGCCAAAATACTGCGTGACCCGGCGCCAGTGATTGACGAGCTCGGCCGGGCGGGAACTATGGCGATCCTGCGGCAGCACGCGACCGAAGAAATCATGCAGGAACAAACCCGCGCGGGCGCTGGGGTGCGGCGGCACGGGCGGCAGCGCGCTGTCGAGCACGGTGGAAATGGCGCCGCCCTCCTGCTGGCCGCTGCTCAGGAAGAGCCCACGCAGGAAGGGGCGTTCCAGATAGGGGTTGTCAGCCAGGCAGGCATGGACGAAGACTTCCAGCCTTGGGCGCAAACGCTCGAGCTCATTGGGAAACAGCAGCAGCTCGGGCGCCACCGCCGCGCTGCGCGCGATCATGGCAATGCGCAATTTCTGCAGGCGGGCATCGATGCTGGCGAAGGCGCGATCGAGGAAGGCGATCTCGCCGCCCTTGCCCGACGCCGCGTCGGCCGAAATCTCGTCCGACAGAAAGCCCATGGCCTGTTCCAGCGCATTGCCCGGCAACTCGCGCGCCCAGGCTTCCAGGCCATAGATCTGATCGCACTTGGTGACCAGCACATAGATCGGAAAGCGCTTGCCGAACATCTGGATCAGCTGCTCGATGCGCGTGCGGATGACACGGCCTTCCTCGATCAGCGCATCGGTGTCGGCCGCGATCAGGCGATCGGCGGCAATGGCCAGCACCAGGCCGTCCACCCCTTCGCGCGGCCGGTAGCGCGCCAGCAGGTCCAGGCTCAGTTCCCATTCGCGGCGATCTTGTTCGAGATCCTGCGCGTCCACGTAGCGGCCGGCGCTGTCGATGACGACCGCCTGATCGAAATACCACCAGTCGACGTTGGCGGTCTGCTCGATCGCCGCGGACTGGTCCACCTTCTGGATGGGCGAGGTAAGCCGGGCGCGCGTGAGCGCGGTGGTCTTGCCGGTGCCCGAGCGGCCGATCACGATATACCAGGGCAGCACGTACAGCGGATCGCCCAGGCGCTTGAGGCTGGACTTGCGCAACGTGGCGACGGCGGCTTTCCACTTGCGGGCAAGCGTGGATGCCGGCGTTATCTGCGCGGCGGTCTCCAGGGGCGCGCCGAGCCGGGCCAGTTTGCTGCGCGAGCGCCGCACGATGTAGAGGCGCCGCAGAAATTTGATCAGGAGGTAGAGGCCGATACAACCAGCGAACAGCGCCACGGCGAACCACAACGGCCATTCCAGATACAAGGCCAGCCCCCAGCACAGCACGCCCAGGATGGCGAGCGCCAGAAGCCACAGCAGAACCTTGCCTAGTACTTTCATATATGTATTTGCGGCAGGAGGCTCATGACCAGCCGCCAGACGGTGAAGTGATAGATGCCGTACATCGCCAGCAGCATGACCAGCGGCGCGAGCAGC
>CALGFL010000193.1 GCA_937881145.1 uncultured Bordetella sp. | reverse complement strand
CGTCAGCCGCCGCATCGGCTCCAAGCTGATCAAGATGGAATTCAACGCCGAACACAAGCCCGGCGAAAACGCCGTGCGCACGGTGGACGTGCCCGTGTCCGAGCGCAACCGCTACTCGCTCACCGACGACGAGGTCTGCGAACTGGCGCGCTACGCAGTCACCATCGAGAAGCACTACGGCCGTCCCATGGACGTGGAGTGGGGTCGCGACGGTGTCGACGGCAAGCTCTACATCCTGCAGGCCCGCCCCGAGACCGTGAAGTCGCAGCAGGCCGCGAGCGACGTGCAGCAGCGCTATCGCCTGAAGGCCACCGGCGAGGTCATCATCACCGGACGCGCCATCGGCCAGAAGATCGGCTCGGGCCCCGTGCGCATCGTGGCCGACGTCTCCGAGATGGACAAGGTCCAGCCCGGCGACGTGCTGGTCACCGACATGACCGATCCCAACTGGGAACCCGTCATGAAGCGCGCCTCGGCCATCGTCACCAACCGCGGCGGGCGCACCTGCCATGCGGCCATCATCGCACGCGAACTGGGCATCCCGGCCGTGGTCGGCACCGGCGAAGGCACGAGCCTGCTCAATGAAGGCCAGTCGGTTACCGTGTCCTGTGCCGAAGGCGACGAAGGACGCATCTACGACGGCCTGATCGAAACCGAAGTGGAAGAAGTGCGGCGCGGAGAGATGCCCGCGCTGGACCTGAAAATCATGATGAACGTGGGCAATCCGCAGCTGGCCTTCGACTTCGCGCAGATCCCCAACTGCGGCGTCGGCCTGGCCCGCCTGGAATTCATCATCAACAACAACATCGGCATCCACCCCAAGGCCGTGCTCGACTATCCCAACGTCGACAGCGACTTGAAGAAAGCGGTGGAATCGGCCGCTCGCGGCTACGCCAGCCCGCGCGCCTTTTTCGTCGAGAAGCTGGCCGAAGGCATCGCCACCATCGGCGCGGCGTTCTATCCCAAGTCGGTGATCGTGCGCCTGTCGGACTTCAAGTCCAACGAATATCGCAAGCTGGTGGGCGGTTCGCGCTACGAACCCGAGGAAGAGAACCCCATGCTGGGCTTTCGCGGCGCCTCGCGCTACATCGCCGACGACTTTGCCGAGTGCTTCAAGATGGAATGCGAAGCCTTGAAGAAGGTGCGCGACCAGATGGGCCTGACCAACGTCGAGATCATGGTGCCCTTCGTGCGCACGGTGAACCAGGCCAAGCGCGTCATCGAGCTGCTGGCCAACCATGGCTTGAAGCGCGGCGAGAATGGCCTGCGCGTGGTCATGATGTGCGAAGTGCCGACCAACGCCATCCTGGCCGATCAGTTCCTGGAGCACTTCGACGGCTTCTCGATCGGCTCGAACGACATGACCCAGCTCACCCTGGGGCTGGACCGCGATTCGGGCATGGAGCTCCTGGCGGCCGACTTCGACGAGCGCGACGAAGCCGTGAAGTTCATGCTGCGCCGGGCCATCCAGGCGTGCCTGAAGGCCAACAAATATGTCGGCATTTGCGGCCAGGGTCCCAGCGACCACCCCGATTTCGCGCAATGGCTCAAGGATGAAGGCATCCTGTCCATGTCGCTGAACCCGGATACGGTCGTCGATACCTGGCAGAAGCTGGCGGCAAAATAAGTCGTCCCGAGCCTGTAAAAAATCGGGCTCCCATGCCCCGGAAATCCGCTTATCGCCGGGTTTTCGGGGCATTTTTTATTCCTTGGCCGATACCCGAAATGCACGACACATCCGATAGCCCGATCACGCTGCGCAGGGTCCGCGGTTTTCACGTCGGCGGCGCTCGGCGGCGCGTCGACGGCTTTGCCGTCGAAACGCGCGCCCGCGTCCCCGGCGATGCGCCGGTCACTGTCGACATGAACGGCGACCATATGGTGGGGCAGCTTTATGCGACGCATTATCAGCAGGCACGCCGCGCCTACGCCTTGCCCGTGCTGCTGTGGCACGGCGGCGGCTTGACCGGCGCCTGCTGGGACGAAACGCCCGACGGCCGGCCCGGCTGGCTCGAATACTTTCTGCGCGCCGGATGCGATGTGGTGGTTTCCGACGCTTTCGAGCGGGGCAGGGCATCGTTTCCCGCCTGCCCGCAGGTACTGCCCAATCCGCCCGAACATCGCTCGCTCGATGCTGTCTGGCATCACTTCCGCCTCGGCGCCGAGGGCGCCTTTCCGAGCAGCACCTCGACGCTTGATCTGCGCCGCGCGGCCTATGCAGGCAGCGAATTTCCGGTCGAGGCGATCGAACAGTTCGCACGCCAGTTCGTGGCCCGCTGGTCGGGCACGGAAGAATACGCGCTGCAGGCCTACGCCGCGCTATTGCGCGAAGTGGGGCCGTGCGTGGTGATCGGGCACAGCCAGGGGGCCGCGTATGCGCTGCAGTGCGCGCAGCGCCATCCCGATCTGGTGCGGGCGGTCGTGGCGATCGAGCCGCCGATCGCCCACGATGAAACGCCTTCCGGTCTGCAGGCGCCGCATCTTTTCGTGTGGGGCGATTTCATCGAAGGCAAGAGCCGGACATGGACCCGCTACCGAAGCGCCGCGGAGCGCTATCGGCAGGCCCTGGGCGCAGGCGGCTGCGTCGCCGACCTGCTGGACCTGCCCGCGCTGGGCATCAAGGGCAACAGCCATATGCTCATCATGGATCGCAACAGCCCGTCGATCGCGCAGCGCGTCCATGCCTGGCTGACGCGGATACCGTTGTAGGCATCGGGCCCCGCATCCTGGATGCCGGATGCGGCCGGGCCTCTGCTCGCGGCTCAGGCCGTGCGCATCGCGTGCAGATCCAGAAACCGCTTGAGCAGCCCGGTCGCCTGGGGCGTGGGTTCGAGCGCATCGGCCAGGGCCGGGGCGTCGTAGCCTTTCTCGCTCAGGTGCTGCGCGTTGTGCATCAGATATTCGCGCATGAAATCGGCGCCGAATTCGGGGTGGAACTGGCTGGAATAGACACCGGGCGCGTAGCGCAGCAGTTGATACGGATCGTGGCTGGCACGCGCGAGGATGACGCTGCCCGCCGGCGGGCGCGTGACGATCTGGGAATGCATCATCTGCGCCGGAAATTGCATGGGCAGGCCCGCGGTGAGCGGATCGTCGCCGGTGCGTTCCACGGCGCGGGTGCCCAAGGACCGGCCGGCCGGGTTGTAGTCCACTTCGCCGCCCAAGGCATAGGCCAGCAACTGGTGGCCGTAGCAGACGCCGAAGACCGGCAGGCCGGCCGCTACCGCCTCGCGCAGCCAGGCCGCGGCCGCCTCGCTCCAAGGCTCGTGATCGGTGACCATGGCGGGCGAACCGGTGATGAGCACGGCCCGATAGGCCGACGGGGGCAGGGGCGTTTCGTCCCGGTACACGGCCACGACGCTGGCCTGGCCGGCTTGCAGGCCGGCGGCGGCGCGCAGCTGGTCGGCATAGCCGCCGTGATGGTCCCGGAGGGTGTCTTGCGGATCGCCGGTATGAAGAATGAGGACGGGTAGTGAGGAAGCAGTCATAATAAGCACAGCCGTGTGGCTCTTTTGCGGAAAGCATACAACGATGTGGACATGGTTCGGCCTGGCGGTGCTCGCTTTGATCGGTGAACTCGTCACAGGCACTTTCTATCTGCTTCTGATCGCGGTGGGCCTGGCGGCCGGCGGCGCCGCGGCCTGGTTTGCAGGCTCGGCCGAATGGCAGCTGGCGGTTTTCGGCGTGGTCGCGCTGGCGGGGCTGGTCGTGCTGCGCAAAACCGGCGTGCTCAAGAAGCGCGAAATCGACGCGCAGCGCAATGCCGACGTCAATCTGGACATAGGCCAGCAGGTCGAAGTCACGGCCTGGAAGGCCGACGGCACGGCCCAGGTGATGTAACGCGGCGCGGCCTGGCAGACCGACCTGGCCCAAGGCGAAACGCCGCAGCCCGGCATCTACGTCATCGCCGCGGTGCGCGGCAACCGCCTGGTGCTGGCCCGCAAGCGCGACTGACCGATTCCCGCGCCATTCATTCATTTCGGCGCCACGCGCACGTTTCATACCCGCGACGCGCGGCCATTTTCTTCATCCATCCTACCGAGAGGCATCCACGATGTATTTCGATTCTTCCGTATCGGTCCTGCTCATCATTGCCGTCCTGGCGCTGATCATCGTCGTCAGGTCCATCGCCATCGTGCCGCAGCAGCATGCCTGGGTCATCGAACGCCTGGGCCGCTACGACCGCACCCTGTCGCCAGGGGCGGCGCTGGTCCTGCCTTTTATCGAGCGCGTGGCCTACAAGCATTC
>CALGFL010000192.1 GCA_937881145.1 uncultured Bordetella sp. | reverse complement strand
CGCCAGTCGGCCTCGCTGGCCACGTCGTGGCGCACGAACAGCGCGCGCTCGCCGCATGCGTCGGAAAAGGCCTGGCCGGCCTCGGCATTGATGTCGCTGATGGCGACGAAAGCGCCCTCTTGCAGCAGCAGCCTGACGGTTTCGCGGCCGACGCCGCTGGCGCCGCCGGTGACCAGCGCGACCTTGTCCTGTACTCGTCCCATCTCGTTTCCTTTTTTATGGCGTCGCGGCGGCGCGACCCGCGCGCCGCCCGGAAAACACACAGTCGGCCAGCGACAGGCCGCTGACGTAGCGTGAGGATGGAAGCCCAATCGCCGTGCGGCCGGCGGCAAACAGGCCAGCGATGCGCTGGCCATGGGTGTCCAGCACCTGGCCGTTGGCTTCGTCGAGCACCAGGCCACCCAGCGTCAGCGTGGCCAGCGGAAACGTGGGCGAGCCGATGGAGATGTCCAGCGCGTAATACGGCCCGCGCCCCATGTCGTGGCGCATGTCGGGCGACTTGCCGAAGGCGTCTTCGCGCTCGCCGCGCGCCGCCGCGCTGGCCGCGTCCAGGCTGGCGCGCAGCTTGGCCGGGTTGGCTTTCAGCCGCTCGGCCAGCGCCTCGGGCGTGGCGGCTTTCTTGGCGCTCAGCAGCAGCATGGCCAGCGCCGGCAGCGACTGAAAGGCCCAGAGACCGCCAAACAGGCACTGGCGTATCGCCTGCGCCCGCAGCTTGCCGTCAAGCACCAGCCAGCCGCGCCCGCCCTGGTGGTCGACCAGTTCGTGGCCCAGCGTGGCGCCATAGACCTGTTCGTTGCAAAAGCGCTCGCCCTCGGTGTTGACGACGATGCCCTTGGGCCAGACCGACGGCGGCGTGATGAAGCGCCAGGCCGAAATGTTGCCCAGCGCCTGCGCGGCCGCCCCCACGCTCTGGCCCAGGCGCAGGCCGCTGCCGTCGCAGCCGGCGGCGCCCACCGGCCAGCCGCGCCGCGCGTGCGGGGCGTGCTCGGCCATCAGGTCGGGGTTGTAGATGAAGCCGCCGGTGGACAGCACCACGCCCTTGTCGGCGCGAATGAAGCGCGGCTGCGCGGCAGCCTGCTCGATCAGCGCAGCCTCGCGCCGGCAGGCCGCTGCCTTGGCCGGCCGGAAGATGCGCCAGCGCGCGACCTGGCGGTGCAGCTCGGCATGGCGCGCCGTGCGCGGGTCGCCCGGCGGCAGTTGCCAGACCTCGACGCCCAGCACCGCGCCGGCCTGGCCATTGGCGCCGCGCTGGCGCACCAGCCGGCGCACGCTGGCCTGCGTGACGGGCACGGCGCCGGCGCGCAAGGTGGCTTGGCGCAGCGCGGCGTACAGCACCTTGCCCGACTGCCCCTTGGCCACCGTGCGGTGGCCGCGCGGTGCCGGTGCGCCACGCTCGCCCCGGCAGGCCGGCACCACCTCGTTGCCCGAGTAGTACAGGAACTTGCCCTCGGGCGGGTAGGAAGTCTTGTGGTCGGGCATGGTGGCGGCAAAGCGCGCGCCCTGGGCTTCGAGCCAGGCGAGGTTGGCGGCGCTGTCGTCGCAGAATTTCTGCAGCGTGGCGTCGCTGACGACGCCGTTGACCTCGTGGCGCAAATACTCGGCCATGGCAGCGGGCGAGTCGTCAAAGCCGGCCTGCTTCTGGTAGGGCGTGCCGCCGCCGGCGTAGACCACGCCGCCCGACAGTGCGCTGGCACCGCCGCCTTCAAAACGGTCTATCACCCGCACCGAAGCGCCCGCACAGTATGCCTCGATGGCCGCGCAGGCGCCGGCAGCGCCCCAGCCGACCACCACCACGTCGGCGCTGTCGCTCCAGTCGACCACGCTGGCATCATCGACCTCCAGCGCCGGGGCAATCGGGGTGACGGTGGAGGGCCGCTTGCCCTGGCTCACGCCACGACCTCCAGCGGCTTCGTGTGTTCCAGCAGGTCCGTACGCTCCAGCGCGATCGGCTGGCCCTTGATGGCGGCAATGGCGCGGTAGCCAAAGGTCAGGGCCGGTCCCAGCGTCGAGCCGGCGCCGGGATAGGCGGGCCCCATCACCGAGGCCGAGTTGTTGCCAATGCAGTACAGACCGTCAATCACGTTGCCCGCGCCATCGAGCACGCGCGCATCGCGGTCAGTCAGCAGGCCGCCCTTGGTGCCGATGTCGCCGGGGAACAGCTTCATGGCATAGAACGGGCCCTTGGCAATCGGCGCCAGGTTGGGGTTGGGCGACACGTTGACGTCGCCGTAGTAGCGGTCGAAGACGTTACCGCCCCGGTCGAAATCCAGGTCCTTGCCGGTGCGGGCAAATTCGGTCATGCGCGCTGCGCTGGCCACCAGCCCAGCCGGATCGACACCAATGTTGGCCGCCAGTTCTTCCAGCGTCTCGCCCTTCCAGTACACGGTGCCTAGCCAGCTCTTGCGCATGCGGCTGTCGGGCACGGCCGAGCCGGGCATCAGCGGGCCAATCGGGTAGTTGGCGCGGAAGGTGGCGTCAAAGACAATCCACGCCGGAATCGCGCCGCCGGTCTTGGCGTGGTTGGCAAACATCGCCTGCTGGAATTCGGGATAGGGGCCGGACTCGTTCAGGAAACGTCGCCCAAGCGCATTGACCACCATGCAGCCGGGCAGCGAGCGCTCGACGAACAGCGGCCGAAATTTTTCTTCCTTGGGCACTTCCAGCGTCGGCACGCCCCAGGTGTGCGCCATCAGGTGCGTCTGGGCGCCCACGGCCGCGCCGGCGCGTATCGCGTCGCCGGTGTTGGCGCCCGGCGGCGTGGCGGTCCAGCCCTGGTCTGTCGGCTTGGGCAGGTGCTGCTCGCGCATTTGCTGGTTGCGCTCGAAGCCGCCGGCGCCCAGGATGACGCCCTTGCGCGCCCGCAGATGAAGCGTCTTGCCGCCTTGCTTGACCACGACGCCGGTGACGCGGTTGCCTTCGGTGATCAGCGATTCGAGCGGCGTTTCCAGCGACAGGACAATGTCCCGCTGGCGCAGCGCCGTCAGCAGCCCGCCGACCAGCGCCTGGCCGCCGGTCAGGCGGCGGTCGCGCCGGGTCTTGCGGCGCCACGGGTAGTCAAGGAAATAGCGCGCCATGATGCCCATCAGCATCCACTTGGCCTTGCGCTCGCGCGCCCGCATGGACCTGGCCTGGAAGGCGTTGATGTTCATGCGGCCAACAATCAGCTGGCCCAGATTGGTCGGCCGCATCAGGTTCAGCCCTTCCCGGCCGAGCCTGGCGGCGTTGAAATCAACCGGGT
>CALGFL010000191.1 GCA_937881145.1 uncultured Bordetella sp. | reverse complement strand
AAGCTCGACGATCTCAAGCCGGGCAGTTTCGGCGTGGTGCTGGGCGGCGATCTGGCCGCTGCGCTGGGCGTGAAACTGGGCGACACGGTGCTGATGCTGGCGCCGCAGGGCAGCGTCAGCCCTGCGGGTTTCGCGCCGCGCATGCGGCAGTTCACGGTCGTCGGCGTCTTCTCTTCGGGCAATTACGAATACGACTCCTCGCTGGCTTTCATCGATACGCAAGACGCGGCCAAGATGTTCCGCGACAGCGGCTCGGCGGGCGTGCGCCTGCGCGTGGCCGACATGCAGCGCGCGCCGCAGGTCGCCGCCGAGTTGTCGCGCACGCTGCCGCCCTATGTCATCGCCAGCGACTGGACGCGCAACAACCGCACCTGGTTCGCCGCGGTGCAGACCGAAAAGCGCATGATGTTCCTGATCCTGGCGCTGATCGTGGCGGTGGCCGCCTTCAACCTGCTGTCTTCCCTGGTGATGGCCGTCAAGGACAAGCAATCCGATATCGCCATCCTGCGTACGCTGGGCGCCGGCCCGCGCGAGATCGCGCGGATCTTCCTGGTGCAGGGCAGCCTGATCGGCGTGGCGGGCACCGCTGCGGGCGTTCTGTTCGGCGCGCTCATCGCCTACAACATCGAAACCATCGTGCCTTTCATCGAACATCTTTTCGGCGTGCATTTCCTCGCGCCCCAGGTGTATTTCATCAGCGAGCTGCCGTCCGATCCGCAAATATCGGACATCGTCGCCATAGGCGCGACTTCGCTGGTGCTGTCGCTCCTGGCCACGCTTTACCCCAGCTGGCGCGCCTCGCGCCTGCAACCGGCCCAGGTGCTGCGCCATGACTGAAACCTCCCGCGTCGCAGCGCCGGCCTTGCGGGCCGAGCACTTGAGCAAGTTCTACGACGAAGGCCCCGAGCGCATCGACGTGCTGACCGATGTGTCCTTGACAGTGGCGCGCGGCGAGATGGTGTCCATCATCGGCGCCTCGGGCTCGGGCAAGAGTACGCTGCTGCACATCCTGGGGTTGCTTGATGCGCCGGACCACGGCAGCGTGACCGTCGACGGCACGGCCGCTTCCAGGCTTGGCGAATCCGCCAAGAGCGCCTTGCGCAATCGCAGCCTGGGCTTCGTCTACCAGTTCCATCATTTGCTGCCGGAGTTCCACGCGCTGGACAACGTGGCCATGCCCTTGATCGTGCGGCGGCAGGGGCGCGAAGAGGCGCGCGCCGCCGCGCGTGCCGTGCTCGAGCAGGTCGGTCTGGCGGCGCGCGCGGAGCATTACCCCGGCCAGCTTTCCGGCGGCGAACGGCAGCGCGTGGCCTTGGCGCGGGCCTTGGTCACGCGGCCGGCATGCGTGCTCGCCGACGAGCCCACGGGCAATCTGGATCGGCATACGGCGCACGATATCTACGAGCTGCTGTCGCGCGTGAACCGCGAATCGGGCACGGCCTTCGTCATCGTCACGCACGACCAGGAACTGGCCGCGCGCGCCGACCGCGTGCTGCATATGGAGCGCGGCAAGCTCGTTGCCGACTGAGCTTGAGGACTTGTGCCTAGGCGGAGCCCGATGCCATGCTGATCGACACGCACTGTCACCTGGACGCCGCCGAGTTCGATGCGGATCGCGCGGCAGTCATCCGGTCCGCCCGCGAGGCGGGCGTGCAAGGCATCGTCATTCCGGCCGTTGAACGGGCCAATTTTTCCGTCGTGCGCGACCTGGCGCATTCTTTTGCGGGCGGCGCTTATGCGCTGGGCATCCATCCCATGTACGTGCGCCGGGCCGCCGAAAGCGACCTGGACCTGCTGCGCGAACGGGTGCGCGAGTCCCTGGGCGATCCGCGCCTGGTGGCCATAGGCGAGATCGGCCTGGACTTCTTCGTGCCCGAAATTTCCCAAGGGCTGGAGCGCGAGCGGCAGGAACATTTCTATGCCGCGCAGCTGGACATCGCCGCGCAATTCGGCCTGCCGGTATTGCTGCACGTGCGGCGCTCGCAGGACGTGCTGCTCAAATACCTGCGCCGCAAACAGGGTGTGCCGGGCGGCATCGCCCATGCCTTCAACGGCAGCGCACAGCAGGCGCATACCTTCGCCGAACGCGGCTTTGCACTGGGCCTGGGCGGTGCCATGACCTATGCGCGAGCCCTGCAGATACGGCGCCATGCTGTGGATATGGGCCTGGAGCACCTGGTGCTGGAAACCGATGCACCGGACATTCCTCCCGCCTGGCTGCACGAGCCCGAGCGCCGCAACGCCCCGCATGAGCTGGCACGGATCGCCGATGTGCTGGCCGAACTGCGCGGCATGCCGCGCGAAGATCTCGCTCGCGCCACGACCGGAAACGCGCTGCGGGTGCTGCCTCGTCTGCAGGCTTTGTATATTGCATAAATCGGCCGTCTGCGCCGGCTGCGGAATTCTTGCGCTGCAATGTATGGTAATCATGGAGAGGCGCACAAGACGCCAGGCAATATCATCCCAGCGAGCTAGTTCCTGCCTGGGCGGCCATGCTGAGCCTGAATCTGTCGAATGCCTATTTC
>CALGFL010000190.1 GCA_937881145.1 uncultured Bordetella sp. | reverse complement strand
CAGAAGATAGCGGCCCTGCAGGCCAAGACCGGCGATGCCGGGCAATTGCTCGACACGCAGCAGCGCCGCTTCAAGCAAGGGCTGGTCGACGCCGAGGCGCGCCGTGCCGCGCAGGATGTGGCCAAGCCCTGGCTGGCCGGGCCGGCGCAGCCTTTGGCGCGGGAGGTGCTGCTGCCGCCCGCGTTGCGGGCCAACGTCGACATCACGCTGCTTTTTGCCGGGCGCATGGATCTTCCCGGTATTGCCGAGCGCCTGTACCAGGCCACGGGCATCGCGGTGCGGGTCCACCCCGATGCCTTGCTGCCGCACGAGATGTTCCTGCCCCGATTGGCGGAAAAGGCTCCGCTGGTGGTATCCGGCGCCACGCGCGTGCAGGTGCAGAGCGGTCCGCGTCCATTGGCCGACACGCTCGACGCGTTGGCCGCGCAGCTTTATCTGCACTGGCGCTATCGCCAGGGAGCCATCGAGTTCTACCGGACGCAGACCCGCGTTTTCGACGTGCGCGCCATGACGCTGGCCAGCCGGGTCGATGCCCGCCTTGGGCGTACCGCCAATCCGCAAAGCGGCGGATTCGAGAGCAGCTCCAGCACGGCGTTCAGCTCGGGCGAACATCAGGCACTGCAGGCTGTGCGCCATCGGCTCGAACCGTTTCTGACGCGCTCGGGTGTGATCGCGCAAGTCGAGAAGGGCGGGACGGCGCTGGTGGTCACCGATACGCCCGACGTGCTGGATCGCATCGCCGAGTTCATCGAACGCGAGAACCGCGTGCTGACGCGCCGGGTACGACTGGTGTTCGAAGAAATCACCCTGGCTGCCAAAGACACGTCCGAAGCCGGTCTGGACTGGTCGGCCGTCTATGCCAGCCTGCGCAGCGCGGTCCAAGGCGGCATGTCGTCGGGCGCAGGGGCGATCGCGACGGCCGGGGCAGTGCAGGCCGGTATCACGTCAGGGCCTTTCGAGGGATCTCGCGCGATTGTTTCCGCGCTGAGCGAGCGTGGTGCCGTATTGCGGCACGCCAGCATTCCGCTGCTGACGCTGAACCGCCGTCCGGTCACGCATGCCGTCCGCTCCACGTTCACCTATATCGACCAGGTGCAGAGCGTGGCTTTGGCGACGGCTTCCAGCGGCGTGACGGCGGCATTGCCTTCGGTTTCGATCAGCCAGAAGCAGGAGACGGTCGGCACTTTGCTGACCCTGGTTCCCGATGCGCAGGACGACGGCAGCATCCTGCTGTCGGTGTCTTACGACAACACGGTGGCGCAGCCGCTCAAGTCGATTTCCTTCGGCGAGAAGGGCAATCAGCTCCAGGTGCAGCAACTCGATGTGGACGGCAGCGGCGTAGTGCAGCAGGTCCAATTGCGTCCTGGCGTGCCGGTCATCCTGTCCGGTTTCGATCGCCGCGAGGACGAGTTCGAGCGTCGCCGCTTGACGCCGGACGCCCCTTTGCTGGCGGGCGGTTTGGACAAAGGCGGCAAGGGCCGTCTGACGACGGTGGTGCTCATCACCGCTCAGGTCGAGGACGGTCTGTGAGAAGCGCCATGAAGCAAGCGCCTGATCAGACCTGCATTTTGCGGCGCGAAGACTCGGGGCCGGCGCTGGTATTCGGTCTGACCTGGTTCGCTCTGGTGGGCAGCCATGTCGCGGCCATGGCGCGCACCCGCGCGCGCCAGCTCAAGGCCACGCATTATGTGGCGGGAGGCCTGCGCGCGGCGGCGGGCGGATGCGCGCGCCTGGGGCGCGGCACGCGGCGCGGAGATTTGCACGCTGCGGCCCAGGCCTATGCGCAACTGCATGCGGAAGGATCGGTCTGTAGCGTGCTGGCTTTGCCGGACGGCCGGCACTGGCTGGTAGCGGCTCAGGACGGCGCGGTCATGTCGCGCGGCGACCACGTCTATGCCAGCCGCGAAGCCGCAGAGCAGGCATTGCGCGCATTGCAGGCGCAGCGGCCCGCGCTGCGCTTGATCGACGACGCGGCCTTGCTCGATCTCATATCGCGGTCTCTCGACGCGGGGTCGCGGCTTTTGCCCGTGGATACGCGCTGGGGCAGTCTGCCTTGGCCTGTGCGGGCCTGCGCGCTGGGCGCCGCGTTGTTCCTGCTGGTGCCTCAAGCTTGGGAGCGCTGGCGCGTCTATCGCGCGCCGGCGCCGTCGGCATCCGACCCGGTGGCGGCGCGCCAGGCGGCCCTCGACGCCTGGCGCGAGAGCGTGCGCATCCATACGCCGGAGGACCTCAAGCACCTTACGCAATCGCTGTATCGCATTCCGCTGGCCTTGCGCGGCTGGACCTTGCAGCGCATCAGCTGTAAACCGCAAAGCCAGGATTGGCAATGCGCCGCGCATTATGCGCGGGCGCGCTCCCAGGCGACCTTCGAGGCGTTCTCGGCCGCGGCGCCCCAAGGCTTGAAAGCCGAGTTCGAAGCCCTGGACCGCAGTGTCCTGCGCTGGCGGGTGCAGGGAGCGAGCACGACGCTGGCCAAGGTGAGCTTGCCCAGGCGTCCTGCGCAGGCATTCCTGGGCAATTTGCAGCGCACCTTTCCCGCTTTTTCGGAAATCAGGCTGGGCCTGCCGGTGGAACCTGCCGCTGTGAACCAGAGAGGCCCCGGCGCTGCCGGCTTGCCGGGCCTGCGCACGCGCACGCTGTCGGTTTCGGGGCCCTTGCGCTCTTTCGGCGTGCTGGCCTTGCACAGCACGGTGGCCTCCTGGTCGTCCTTCACGCTGAGCATCGACGCGGGCCGCCCGTCCGCTCTGGCTGGCAGTGTGCTGCTTGCCCAACTTCAAGGGACTGTTTATGAGTTGCATTGAATTTTTCCCCAACTTGCGGCGGGCCTGCGTCGTTGCGCTCTTTTGCGCGATGTGGCCGGGGCCGGCGCATGGCGTCGAAAAAAGGCTCGAAAACCCGGTTGCAAAGACCGAGACGGCCAGCCCGCCGCTCGCCGAGCCGTCGTGGCCCGAGTCCGACACCGTGCTGGACCTGCTGCGGGCCGACGCGCAAGCGGCGGCAGCCGGCAAGCGGCTCGAGCGCGCCCAGGATTGGCTCGCCGCGCCGCGAGTCCTTGCACCGCCTCTGGCCGCATCGTCCGATGCCGTACCGGCTGTCCGCGTCGAGCCTGCCGGCGATGCGCGGGATCGTCTGGACGTCGTGGCCATTTACGGCTTGGGACAGTCTCTTTATGCCGACATCGCGATCAATGGAGAGCTGTGGCGCTATCGCCAGGGCCGGCGCTGGCCGCAAGGCATAGACGATGCGGCCGGCGAGCCGCGCTACAGCCTGGTGCGCATCGAGCTGCCCTGCGTGCGCTTGCGTTGGCAGGAGGCGCAGCGCACGGCTTGCCTGCGCAGGGGGGAGGGTAGACATGATTGAGCCGCGTGTCGCCGATTCGGCCGAGGGCCGGCTTTATGGGGTGGTGCAATCAGTTGCGCCGGCATGGCCCACGCTGGAATCGCCCGATGATCTGGCGGCCTTGGCACCGCGCTTCGTGCGTTCGCTGGGCGCCGAGTTCGATCTGGCCGCCTTGTCCGGCCGGGTCTGCCCGGTTGCGCTCGAAGATGGCCGTGCCGCCCTGTTCGCCCTGGCCGATTACGTGGATGGCGACCAGGCCGACGAGCTCGCGCGCATGCTATTGCGGCGCGGTTTGCGTATGGCGAGGCCGCAGCGATACATCGTCTCGCCTTCGCTGCTGCTCATGGTGGCGCGCGGCCAGTTCCGCGGGACGCACGCCGAGCGCACGGGCATCCCGGCTTCGCCGGCACGGCGTTCGGCGCTGGCTTCGATGTTCGCCGAATTCGTGCGCTGGGGCGCTCGCGCCGGCGCGATCGTGCGGCACAGCAATGTGAACGAGCAGGGTGCGGACTCGCAGGTGCGCTATACCATCAACGGTGCCTACGTGGCGCCCGATTGCTTCGAAGGCATCGCGGCCTCGACCCTGCGCGAGGTGCTGGCCGTGGCCTGGATGGACGTGCGCGGCGGCAACGGCGCCGTGTTCGATCCGCGCATCGAGCAGCAGGGGCGCATCGCCATGCAGGTGGACGGCGCGTCTTTCACGCTGCGCTGGGCCTCGCTGGCGACTGATACGGGGCCGTCGGTCTGCCTGCGTTTGCTGCGGCTG
>CALGFL010000189.1 GCA_937881145.1 uncultured Bordetella sp. | reverse complement strand
TCGAGAAGGACAAGATCAACTGCATTGCTCGGGGCGTTTCGTTGGCCGAGGCCGCAGACCTCGATTGGGAGACCGCCATTTTCTGGTTCGATACACGACGAGATTATGGTGAAGACCGCTGCGTTGCGTTGGGCTATATATCCGCGCGCTTGTATTGCGTGGGTTACACGGATCGAGCCGATGCGCGACGCATCATCAGTCTGCGCAAGGCCAATTCGCGAGAGGAAAAAGCGCCATGCCCAAACTCAAACCTGGCAACCTTAGCCCGACGCCTGCAGAAGACGTGCCGATCCGCAAGCAGATCGAAGCGGATTCCGATACTTGGTGCCCTACGGACGAGGAGTGGGAGCGTATAAAGCCGGCGGTGCGTGTCGGCGCCGGGCGCCCCAAAGCCGAAACCACCAAAGAGCGCATCACGATCCGGCTGTCGCCCGACGTGCTGGAAAAATTCCGCGCATCCGGCGCGGGCTGGCAGACGCGTATCGACGCGGCGCTGCGCGATTGGCTGCGCACGCACAGGCTGGGTTGAAGAGTCTTCGTGACGATATGAACATGCTGCAACAACTTTCCACCCGCCCGGCAACGCCCGCCGATCTGCCTTTTCTCATGCGGCTGCGCAAGCTGACGATGCACGAGCATCTGGAACGCGCCGGCGAACGGCTCGACGACGATTGGCATCACCAACGCGTCATGGCGCATTTCGAGTCGGCTCACATCGTCTGTCTCGATGGAATTCCTGCGGGCCTCTTCAAGCATTACCGCACGCAAGAGGAATGGCGACTGGTGCAGATACAGCTGCTGCCCGAGCATCAGGGCCACGGCCTGGGCGAGCGCCTGATCCGGGGCCTGTTGGACCAGGCCCGGCAGTCCGGCCTTCCCGTCACGCTCAGCGTGCTGCACGGCAGTCCGGCGCGCAGGCTGTATGAACGGCTCGGCTTCGAGGAAACGGCCGTGCGGGGCAATGAGTTCGAGATGCTGTGCCGTCCTGAATCATCGATGCGAGGCCAAGAGGAATAAATCACGCATGATTTCCCACACCTATATCGGCATCGACGATTCCGAGCGCGATAAGCCTTGGGCGGGCGGGATGGCACCGGGCGTGCCGCCTGACGTTGGCTCACCCCCGGCTCATGCTTTGCGCAAGAAACGCCACAGCGCTGCGTCGAGCGAATACGCCACGTTAAAGCGTATCCAGGGCAGGTCCGTCTCGTCCACGTCGAAGTAAGACCCCGGCGCCAGCCAGATGCCTTCCTGCGATGCCCGCTGCGCCAGGGCGTTGGCGCCTTGGGCGCTCACATCCCCCTCTGCGCCTGCCGGCCGGGCCCACAGGAACAGGCCCGCCTGGGGCCGCGCTGCGAGGTCGAAACCCGCTTCGTCCATGCGCGCCTCGACCTCGGCGTGCGCCTGCGCCAGCCGCTCGCGCGTGCGCAGGATGTGCCCGCGATAGCGGCCCTCGCGCATGACCTGGTGCACGATGCGTTCCATGATTTCCGGTGAGGTCAGGCCGACCGCCATCTTGGTGCGCGCCAGGTCGCGCACCAGGTCGCGGTGCGCGACCAGATAGCCCACGCGCACCGACGGGCTGATGACTTTGGAATACCCGCCCAGATAGACCACGCGCTCCAGCCCGTCGAGCGCGGCCAGCAGCGGCGCGACCCCCGGCAGTAGTTCGCGCGAGATGTCGTCTTCCACCACCCACATGCCGTGCTGCTGCGCCAGCTGTAGCAGGCGAAAGGCCGTGGCCATGGTCACGGTCGTGCCGCTGGGGTTCTGCAGCACGGTGTTGACGAAGATCGCGCGCGGCTTGTGCTCGCGGGCGATCCGGTCGAGCGCGTCGCAGTCCGGTCCGGACGCGCCGCGCGGCACGGCCAGCGCGCGCATGCCGGCCAGGCGCAGCAGGGGCAGAAGATTGGCGTAGCCGGGCTGCTCGACCAGTACCGTGTCGCCGGGCCGCAGCAGGGTGCGTATGACCAGATCCAGCCCATGCGTCACGCCCTGGGTGAGCACGACCTGGTCGGCCTCGGCCTGCAGGCCATGGGCCGCGAGCCCGCCGACGATGGCTTCGCGCAAAGGCGCGTGGCCGTAGGGGTGGCCGTAGCCCGGGATGCGCAGCGCCGGCACGCGGCCCATGTGGCGCAGGGCCTGGTGCAGGCCTTCTTCGTTGAGCCATTCGCGCGGCAGCCAGCCGCAGCCGGCTTTGATGGGGATGGAGTGGTCGACGTAGATGTCCGACAGCAGCCAATCAGCCCCCAGCCTGGGAGGCTGCCAGGCGGCGGACGAGGTGGCGGAGCGGGGGGCCGCGCCGCCGCCGGCGGCGATCCGGTAGCCCGAGCCGGGCCGCGCGGCCAGCCAGCCCTGCGCCGCCAGCCGCGCATAGGCGCCCGCCACGGTATAGGTGCTGATGCCGTGTTCGCGGGCGAAAGCCCGCACCGAGGGAACGGACATGCCGGGCCGCAGCCTCTGCCCGGCAATGGCCCGGACATAGGCCTGCACGATCTGGTCGACAAGTGTATTGGCCCTGTCGCGAGCCCGGTCGGGCTGGAAGTCGATCATCAATTGCGGCGCCGTGAATGGAGTAAAAACAGAAGCCCAATACGGTTATTCGAATAAAACCAATACAGTTAGTGTCCTATGTTCGAATTGTATATGTTCAGGCGCTGCCGCCGGGACCAGAATTTCGTCGCCCATTTCCCGGGCGGGGGCCATGCGCGCCCGCCCTGTTTCCGGAGCCCATCATGGCCGATCTCGATCTTTCCCATCTGTGGATGCCCTTTACCGCCAACAAGCAGTTCAAGGCGCAGCCGCGCCTGCTGACCGGCGCTTCCGGCATGTACTACACCTCGTCCGACGGTCGCCAGATCCTGGACGGCACGGCCGGCCTGTGGTGCGTGAACGCCGGCCACGGCCGAGCGGAAATCACCCAGGCCATCGCCAGGCAGGCCGCCGAGCTCGATTACGCGCCGGCCTTCCAGCTGGGCCATCCCCTGGTCTTCCAGGCCGCGACGGCAGTGGCCGAAATCATGC
>CALGFL010000188.1 GCA_937881145.1 uncultured Bordetella sp. | reverse complement strand
CCTGCTGTGGCGCTCGCTCAAGAGCCGGCACGTCGAGGAAGAGGAGGATGGGGAATGAGGCCTCGCCATCTCGTCGCGATCCTGGTCGTCCTGCTGGCGCTGGCCCCGCTCGTCCTGCCGCCCTTCACCGTCACCCTGCTCGACTACATCGGCCTGTATGCGCTCACCGCCATCGGCCTGGTGCTGCTTACCGGCGTCGGCGGGCTGATCTCCTTCGGCCAGGCAGCCTTCGTCGGCATGGGCGCCTACATCACCGCCGTGCTCTGCCTGAACGCGGCCAGCCTGCCCCATGGACTGGCCTGGCTGGCCACGCCCTGGATGGGGCTGCTGGCCGGCATGCTGATCACGGCGGCCGCGGCCTACGTGCTGGGCATCATCACCTTGAGACTGTCCGGGCACTTTCTGCCCTTGGGCACGCTGGCCTGGGGCCTGAGCCTGTTCTACGCCTTCAGCACGATCGACGGGCTGGGCGGCTATGGCGGCCTGACCGACATACCGCCGGTTTCGTTCTTCGGCTTGAAGCTCATGCACGGCGGCCAGGCCTATTACCTGATCTGGATCTTCCTGCTTCTGGCCATCTGGACCACGCAAAACCTGCTGGACTCGCGCATGGGCCGCGCCATCCGCGCCTTGCGCGGCGGCCGCGTCATGGCCGAGTCCATGGGCGTGGACACGGCCCAGGCGCGCATGATCATCTTCATCATTGCCGCGCTCCAGGCCTGCGCGTCGGGCTGGCTGTACGCGCACTTCCAGCGCTTCATCAACCCCAACCCCTTCAGCATCGAACAGGGCATCGACTATCTCTTCATGGCGGTGATCGGCGGCGTGGGTTATGTATGGGGTGCGGTGATCGGCGCCGGCATCTTCACCGTGCTCAATCAATGGCTGCAAGACCTGCTGCCGCGCCTGCTGGGCCACACCGGCAACTTCGAGACCATCGTGTTCGGCTTCGGCATGGTGCTGCTGCTGCACCGCGCCCGCATCGGCCTGTGGCCCACCCTGTCGCGCTGCGTGCCGATCCGCGCCGCGCAGCGCCGGATCGACACCCGCGCCGAGCCTCTGCCCCGCCAGCCCATGCCCGCGCGCGGCGAAGTGGTGCTGCGCGCGCACGAGATAACCCGCCGTTTCGGCGGCCTGGTGGCCAATAATCGCATGTCGCTCGAAATCCGCGCCGGCGAGATCCTGGCGCTGATCGGCCCCAACGGCGCCGGAAAGAGCACCATGTTCAACCAGATCTCCGGCGTGGACACGCCCACCTCGGGCACCGTCACGCTGCGCGATCGGGACATCACCGGCCTGGGCGCGCGCGCCATCGCCAGGCTGGGCCTGTCGCGCACTTTCCAGCACGTGCGCCTGCTGGGCCGCATGACGGTGCTGGAGAACGTGGCCATCGGCGCGCACCTGCGCGGCACGAGCGGCGTGCTGCGCTCGGCCTGGCGCCGCGACCGCGCCGAAGAAGCCCGCCTGCTGGCCGAAGCGGCGCGCCAGATCGAACGGGTGGGCCTGGGCCAGCACATGCACGCGCCCGCGGGCGCGCTGGCCCTGGGCCAGCAGCGCCTACTCGAAGTCGCGCGCGCGCTCGCCGCCGACCCGTACCTGCTGCTGCTCGACGAACCGGCCGCCGGCCTGCGCCATCAAGAAAAGCAGGAACTGGCGCAGCTGCTGTCGCGCCTGCGCTCCGAAGGCATGGCCGTGCTGCTGGTCGAACACGACATGGACTTCGTCATGAACCTCGTCGACCGCGTCGTGGTGATGGACTTCGGCCAGAAAATCGCCGAAGGCCTGCCGGCCGACATCCAGAACGACCCGGTCGTGCTCGAAGCCTATCTGGGCGGGATCGACGATGATGCGTCCGCCGAGCCGCCTCAAGGACGCATTCCCCCTCGGGGGGACGGCGCGTAGCGCCAAGGGGGCAACATGAATAAATTGTTGGAAGTGCGCGATCTGCAGGTCGCCTACGGCAAGGTCACCGCGGTCGCCGGCGTCAATCTCGACGTGGCCGAGGGCCAGATCGTCACCGTCATCGGCCCCAACGGCGCCGGCAAGACGACGCTGCTGTCGGCCATCATGGGCCTGCTGCCCTCGCGCGGCGCCATCCATTTCGGCGGCAAGGTCCGCGCGCACGCCGAGATCGAGGAAATGGTCGCCGCCGGCATGGGCCTGGTCCCGGAAAAGCGCGAACTGTTCGCCGAGATGAGCGTGGAAGACAACCTGAAGCTCGGCGGCTTTCATCGCTACCGCACCGGCGAGCGCGACCAGTCCGAATCCCTGCGCGAAATCTATGATCTCTTCCCGCGCCTGAAAGAGCGCCGCGCGCAGCTCTCGGGCACGCTGTCGGGCGGCGAGTGCCAGATGCTGGCCGTGGGCCGCGCGCTCATGGCCAAGCCCAG
>CALGFL010000187.1 GCA_937881145.1 uncultured Bordetella sp. | reverse complement strand
TCGCCGCATACGACAACGATAGGAGGCTCTATGAAATACCTGTGCCTGGTCTACCTCGACGAGGAGCACTGGAACGCCTGTCCGGACGAGGTCTGCTTCGCCTACGGCGAGCAGTTGCGCGAAAGCCTGCACCTCCTGGCCGCCGAACCGCTGCATCCGGTCAACCGCGCCACCACGGTGCGCGTGCGCAACGGCCAGACCGCGCTCTTTGACGGCCCCTTCGCCGAAACCAAGGAGCAGCTCGCGGGCTTTTACCTGGTCGACGCCAAAGACCTGAACGAGGCCATCCAGATCGCGCAGGGGATTCCGCCGGCGCGCTACGGCAGCATCGAGGTGCGGCCCGTGCGGGAACTGGCGGTGCCGCGCTAAGCCTTCGGCGTTCGCGTTCGGGCGCTGGCGCCCCGCTCAATGCACGTGCTCGTCAAGCACCAGGTGGGCCATGCCTTTTTCGGTGGCGATACCCACCTTCTGGCCGATCGGCAGGGTGGCCTTGGTGCGCACGTGGCCGTAGGGCAGGCCCGTGACGACCGGCACCTTGACCGTCTTGCGCAGCCACTTCACGACCTCGGGCATGTCGTAGCCCGCGTCGTGCGCGGCCAGGCGATAGTCGCTGAAATGGCCGAGCACGATGGCCTTCTGCTGTTCGAGCACGCCGGCCTGCCACAGCTGGGCCAGCATGCGCTCGACCCGGTAAGGGTGCTCGCCCACGTCTTCCAGAAAGAGTATGCCCTTCTTGACCTTGGGCAGATACGGCGTGCCCAGGAGCGAGGCCACCATGGCCAGGTTGCCGCCCCACAGCATGCCGCGCGCATCCACCGCGTCCGCATCTTGCGTCTCGAAGCTGAGGATTTCCAGCTCGCCGCGCATCAGCTCGCCGAACAGGGCGAGCGTAAGCTCGTCGGGCTTGGCGGCGCCGAAGTCGGCCGCGGCGCAGGGGCCGGTATAGCTGACCGTGCCCGTGCGCGCCAGCAGCGCCAGGTTGAAAGCGGTGAAGTCGCTCAAACCCACGAAGCGCTTGCCGCTGTCGGCCATGGCCTTCCAGTCGATCAGCGGGATGAGGCGCGACAGGCCGTAGCCGCCGCGCGTGGCCATGACGATGGGATGCTTTTGCCGGATGGCGCGCTCCAGGCCGGCCAGGCGCTGCTTGTCTGTGCCCGCGAACCGCTGGTGCACGGCCTTGGCGGCGCGGTCGACGGTGGCCTTGAAGCCCTCGGCCGCCAGACGCTCGCAGGCCAGATCCAGCGCCTCGGGATTGTGCACCGCCGACGAAGGCGAGACCAGGTAGACGCCGCGGGTCGTCGGCGCATGCGTGCGATGGGCCCGGTGGCCGTGCTCATGGCCGTGTTCATCGTCGTGACGACGCAGGTCGTCGATGTGCTCGCACGCGTCGTCGCACAGATGCCCTGCCTCGCCATGCCTGGCGCGCGCGTTCTTGTTCTGCTTTTTCTTGTTCATGCTTTCAGGTTTCCTTGCGCCGACGCTCGCGGAAGAACCCGCGCAGGATGTTCCCGCAGGATTCGGCCATGACGCCGCCGCATACGGTGGTGTGATGATTGATTTTATCGACCGCGCCCACGTCCAGCACGCTGCCGCAGGCACCGGTCTTGGGGTCGGCAGCGCCGAAGACCACGCGCGCCAGTCTCGCATGCAGCATGGCGCCCATGCACATCACGCAGGGTTCGAGCGTGACGTACAGCGACAGGCCCGGCAGGCGATAGTTGGCCAGGCGCGCGGCGGCGGCGCGCAGCGCGACGATCTCGGCGTGCGCGGTGGGGTCGCTGTCGGTGATGGTGCGGTTGTAGCCCATGCCCAGCACGGTGCCGTCGGCATCGGCCAGGACGGCGCCCACGGGCACTTCGCCGGCGGCCGCGGCCAGCCCGGCCTGCTCCAGGGCCAGCGCCATCATGCGCTCGTCCAGGTCGGCCGGCGCGGCGGCGGGCACGCCCGCCTCGGCCGCCGGATCAGCCACGATAGGCCCGCGCGTTCAAGGTGATGCCGCTGGCCAGGCTGGTCACGGCCACCTCCAGCAGCTGGTAGAGCTCGGCGTTTTCGTCGTAGCGCGCCTGGTTGAGGTTGGACACCCGCCCTTCCTCGATGAAGCCCCAGGCCCGGCTGCGCTTGTCTTTGTGCCGCGGATCCCAGACGCCGAAGGCATAGCCGCCCTGGCCCTTGATGAGCGAGAAGCACGGGATGTCGGTGTAGCCGTCGCCCACGAACACCATTTGCCTGAGCGGCACGCGCAAGCGGTCGGCGGGCACCTTGCGGTTGACTTCGAAAGGCTTGCCGCGGAACTCGGCGCCGATGATGCCCTTCTGGATCTGGAAGATGTAGCGCGTCTTGTCGGTGAAGCTGACCAGGCGGCGCGCAAACGCAATGCCCCCGTCTTCGCCGTAGGCGAACTCGGAGGCCCAGATATCGGTGAATTCGTGTGCGATGGGCGTGTTGCGCACCACGTCGCCGATGCCGCTGGAGATCAGATAGAACTCGAGCTGCACCTTGGGATGCGTGGCCCGCACGGCATCGCGCAGGCGCTGGAACAGCGTGGTGACGCCATCATGCAGGGGCAGGCGCCGCCCCCATTCGCGCAGTTTTTCCTGCGTGATCGGGCCGCCGTGCGCGCCCGCGCGCGACAGCTCGATCATGCGATAGAGATAGGCGGGAACCGGGTCCCAGTCCTGGTCCGACAACAGCGGACCGACCGATTCTTTCCAGAAAGCAGCCGTGTCCACGCCCAGGCTTTCGAGAAAACCCGTGGTGCTGTCGGGCGCCAGCGTATCGTCGAAATCGAAAACCAGGGCGATGACGTCGGACATGAAAAAACTGGGTGGGTTGCTGTGGACCGCTGCTATTGAGCCGACGGCGCCTTGGGAACGGGCACGGATTGGTAGTCGGTCTGGTTCGGCTGCACGGGAACCTGGTATTCGTACTTGCGCAGCACGCCGCCGCCGCCGGCGCCGCCTTCGGTCTGCGAGGGGTCTTGCATCGGCGCCATGCAGTCTGTGCGCTGTTCAGCGGGCCCGAGCTTGCAGCGGTCGAGCGCATTCTGGCTGTAGTTCTGATCGACGCCGGGCTGATTGTCCAGGCCGCCTTGCATGGCCTGCTGGCGCGCGGCACCGGCTTCTTTCAGGCAGGTGGCCGGGTCTTCATTGCTCTGGCCGGATTTGCAGCGCGCCACTTCGCGCTGGTATTGGGCATTGATGGCGGCTTGCCGGGACGCGCTTGCACCGGACGGCGGAGCGGCCAAGGCGACAGGCGATGCCAAGGCAAACACGGACGCCCCCCCGAGAACCAGGGCCACGCGCCGCGACAGGACGAGAGGATTCAGCATGACATACCTCCTTCTTCGAACGGACGCTCGCGAAAGCGGCGCCTCGGTACAGATTGTGGCACGATTGCATGACGGCACCCGTACGATACATTGCAGCATATTTCATCGTATTTTCCGATTTTGCGAAAAACTCCGCTGGTTCGCCGGCATCCAAGAACGCATCCAGACATGACCCTGCCCGCCTATTGCACGAACGCCCCCGACCGCTCCGACCTTCTCGCTTCGCTTGCGCAGACGCACTGGGACGTGGTGGTCATCGGTGGCGGCGCCACCGGCCTGGGCACGGCGGTGGACGCGGCCTCGCGCGGTTTCCGCACGCTGCTGGTGGAGGCGGCCGATTTCGCCAAGGGCACCTCCAGCCGCGCCACCAAGCTGGTGCACGGCGGCGTGCGCTACCTGGCCCAGGGCAATATCTCGCTGGTGCGCGAAGCCCTGCGCGAACGCGGGCTGCTTCACCGCAACGCGCCGCACCTGGCCTGGCCGCTGGGCTTCGTGGTGCCGGCTTATCGCCTCGTCGATCAACCCTTCTACGGCATAGGCCTGAAGATCTACGACCTGCTCGCGGGCCGGCTCAACCTCAAGCCCAGCCGCTGGCTGTCGCGCGACCAGGCCCTGGCGCACGCGCCCACCCTGGCCCCGCGGCAAAGCGGCCGCGCGCTGCGCGGCGGCATCCTGTATTACGACGGTCAGTTCGACGATGCGCGCCTGGCCATCGCGCTGATGCGCACCTTGCAGGACCAGGGCGGCACGGCGGTCAACTACGTCCGCGCGCGCGGCCTGGTCCAGGCCGAAGGCCGCATCGTCGGCGTCGAACTGGAAGACGCGGAAAGCGGCGCCGATCTGGGCAGCGCCCGCGCGCGCTGCGTGGTCAACGCCGCGGGCGTCTGGGTCGACGCGGTGCGCCGCATGGACGAGCCCGATGCGCCCGGCATGGTGGCGCCCAGCCAGGGGGTGCACCTGATGCTGCCGCGCGACTTCCTGCCGGGCGATGACGCCATACTCATACCCAGGACCGACGACGGCCGCGTGCTGTTCGTGGTGCCCTGGAACGGCCACACCCTGGTCGGCACCACCGACGCGCCGCGCGCCGATCTGCCGCTGGAACCCAAGGCCTCGGACGCCGACGTGGACTTCATTCTGAGCACGGCAGCGCGCTACTTGAGCCGCGTGCCCACCCGCGCCGACGTCACCAGCATCTGGGCCGGCCTGCGGCCGCTGGTCAAGCACACGGGCGAGACCGCCACCAAGACGCTGTCGCGCGAGCACACCATCCTCGTCTCGCGCGCCGGCCTGGTCACGGTGACGGGCGGCAAGTGGACGACCTATCGCCGCATGGCGCAGGACGTGCTCGACACCGCGATCGAAAAGCATCTGCTGACAGCCGCGGCCTGCCGCACCGAATCGCTGCCGCTGCACGGCGCGCCGAGCGATCCGTCCAGGCTGCCGGCCAAGTCCGGCACGCCCGACAGCTATTACGGCACCGACCTGCCCGCCCTGCGCGCCCTGCCCGGCATCGAGCACGTGCTGGTCGCCGCCAGCGGCCTGACCGAGGCCCACGTGCGCTATGCCGCGCGCTTCGAGCATGCGCGCGCCATCGAGGACGTGCTGGCGCGCCGCAACCGCGCCCTGTTCCTCGATGCCCGCGCCGCGCTGGCCGCCGCGCCCGAGGTGGCGCGCATCCTGGCAGAGGAGCTGGGACGCGACCAGGCCTGGAAGGCCCGCACCCTGAGCGACTTCGAAGCCGTTGCCCGACAATATCTGCCGGCCTGAGGCCATCTGCCCGGACACGATTCCATGAGTACCTACGACAAACTTCAAGCGCTGCTGCAGGTCCACCAGATCGACTACAAGCTGGTGCATCACACCGCCGCCGGCAAATCCGAAGAAGTAGCCGCCATCCGCGGCACCGAAGTCAGCCAGGGCGCCAAGGCCCTGGTCTGCCGGGTGAAGATCACCTCCAACACGCGCAAGCACGTGCTGGCCGTGTTTCCCGCCGATCGCCAGGCCGACCTGGACGCGGTGGCCGCGGCCGTGGGCGGCAAGAAGGCTTCGCTGGTGCCGCACGATCTGGCGCGCGAACTCACCGGCTGCGAGATCGGCGCCATACCGCCCTTCACCTTCAATCCCGAACTGCAGTTGGTGGTGGATCCGACGCTGCGCACCCGGCACGATGAAATCGCCTTCAACGCAGGCCGGCTCGATGCCTCCATCGTGATGCGCACCGCCGATTATTTCCGCGTGGCCGCGCCCGAACAGGCGGTCATCGTCAAGGACTGAACCGGCCGCCTGGCCCCTGCACCATGTGCCTTGTCGTTCTTGCCCTGCGCTCGATTCCCGGTGTTCCGGTGCTGGTCGCCGCCAACCGCGACGAATTCCACGCCCGCCCCACCGCGCCGGCGGCGCGCTGGCCCGGCGAACCGGCGATCCATGCCGGGCGCGATCTGAAGGCCGGCGGCACCTGGATGGGCGCTACGCAGGACAACCGCTTCGCCCTGGTGACCAACTACCGCGAACCCGGCCGCAACCGCGCCGACGCGCCTTCGCGCGGCGCCCTGGTCGAAGGCTGGCTGCGCGGCGCGGACACGGCCGGCGATTACCTCACGCGGCTGCATGCCCAAGGCGAGCGCTACAACGGCTTCAATCTGATCGTGGGCGATGCCGGCCGCGCCTGGTATTACGGCAATCGCGGCGATGCGCCGCGCGAATTGCCGGCAGGCATCTACGGCCTGTCGAATCATCTGCTCGACACGCCCTGGCCCAAGCTCGCGCGCGTGCGCCAGGCCTTCGAGCGCCTGATCGCGCAAGCCGGCCCCGGCCTGCCTGCGACGCAC
>CALGFL010000186.1 GCA_937881145.1 uncultured Bordetella sp. | reverse complement strand
CATCCTGGGCTTCCGTGGGACAATAAAAACCCGTGAATCCTTGTTTTTCACGGGTTTTTGAGTCACTCGGGGACAACTAGGGATAGGCAAATGGTGCGAGGGAGGGGACTCGAACCCCTACACCTGTTACGGCGTCAGGACCTAAACCTGGTGCGTCTACCAATTTCGCCACCCTCGCAAAGGCCGAGCCCGGCATTGTAGCTTGCTTGTTAAAATCCCGCCCCATGAATTCCCGATTGGATCTCCTGCATCCCTACCCGTTCCAGAAACTGCGCGCCCTGCTGGGCTCGGCGGGAACGCCGCCGCAGACTCTCGCGCCCATCAATATGTCGATAGGCGAGCCCCGGCACGCCGCGCCCGAGTGCGTTCTGAACGCGCTGCGCGACAATCTGCAGGGCCTGTCCGTCTATCCCGCCACCCAGGGCGAGGCCGCGCTGCGCGCAGCCATCTCGCAGTGGCTGGCACGTCGCTACGGCATCCCTGCCCCCGACGCCGATACCCAGGTGCTGCCGGTGCTCGGTTCGCGCGAAGCGCTGTTTGCCTTCGCGCAGGTGGTGCTCGATCCTGCCGGCGGCGGCAAGGTCGTGTGCCCCAACCCCTTCTATCAGATCTATGAAGGCGCGGCGCTCCTGGCCGGCGGCGAACCCTATTACGTCAATGCCGACCCCGCCCGCAACTTCGGCTGCGACTGGCTGGCCGTGCCCGAGGCCGTCTGGCGCGACACCAGGCTGGTGTTCGTCTGCTCGCCCGGCAATCCGGCGGGCAACGTCATGTCGCTTCAAGACTGGCGCATACTGTTCGAGCTTTCCGAGCGTCACGGCTTTGTGATCGCCTCGGACGAATGCTATTCCGAGATCTACCTGGACGAAGCCACGCCGCCCCTGGGCGCCCTGCAGGCCGCGCATGAGCTCGGCCGCGACGATGCCCGGCTGATGGTGTTTTCCAGCCTGTCCAAGCGCTCCAATGTGCCCGGCCTGCGCTCGGGCTTCGTGGCGGGCGACGCCGCGCTCATCGCGCCCTTCCTGCGCTATCGCACCTATCATGGCAGCGCCATGAGCGCGGTGGTGTCGGCCGCCAGCATCGCGGCCTGGTCCGACGAGGCCCACGTGCGCGACAATCGCCGTCAATACCGCGAGAAATTCGAGACCGTCCTTCCCATCTTGCAGCCCGTGCTGGACGTGCAGGCGCCGCAAGCCTCGTTCTATCTGTGGGCCCGCGTGCCCGGCTCCGATGCCGAGTTCGCGGCCCGACTGTATGCTGCGACCGGCGTGACGGTCCTGCCCGGCAGCTTCCTGGCCCGCGAGGCCCACGGCATCAACCCCGGACAGGGCCGGCTGCGCCTGGCCCTGGTGGCCGAGCTCGAGCAATGCAGGCAGGCCGCCGAACGCATTGCTCAGTACGCGGCGACGCTTTGATTTTTCGACAGTCCAAATACCTTTTACCCATTCGTTTTTTATCCATCACCACCTGACCAGAGTCCATAATCATGACCCTCGATCTGCAAACCGCCATCGACGGCGCCTGGGAAAACCGCGCCTTCCTGACGCCCACCGACGCGCCCTCCGAAACCCGTGAGGCCGTCGAGCACACGCTGGACGCGCTGGACAGCGGCCGGCTGCGCGTGGCCGAGAAAATCGATGGCGAATGGATCACCCACCAGTGGATCAAGAAGGCCGTGCTGCTGTCCTTCCGTCTGCAGGAAAACACCCTGATGGGCCAGTCGCCCCAGGTGTACTGGGACAAAGTGCCCCTCAAGTTCGACGGCTACGGCGAAAACGCCTTCAAGGCCGGCGGCTATCGCGTGGTGCCGCCCGCCGTGGCGCGCCGTGGCTGCTACATCGCCAAGAACGTGGTGATGATGCCCTCCTACATCAATATCGGTGCCTACGTCGACGAAGGCACCATGGTCGACACCTGGGTCACCGTGGCTTCCTGCGCACAGATCGGCAAGAACGTGCACCTGTCAGGCGGCGTGGGCATCGGCGGCGTACTCGAGCCCTTGCAGGCCAATCCCACCATCATCGAAGACAACTGCTTCATCGGCGCCCGTTCCGAAGTGGTCGAAGGCGTGATCGTCGAAGAGAACTCGGTGCTGGCCATGGGCGTGTTCATCTCGCAAAGCACCAAGATCTACGACCGCGCCACCGGCAAGATCACCTATGGCCGGGTGCCCTCGGGCTCGGTGGTCGTGCCCGGCTCGCTGCCTTCGGCCGACGGCTCGCACAGCCTGGCCTGCGCCGTGATCGTCAAGCGCGTGGACGCGCAGACCCGCGCCAAGACCAGCATCAACGAACTGCTCCGAGCTTGAATGTACCCCTCGACTCACACTGCGTGTTCGCCGTTCCCCCAAAGGGATACCCGCGTCGCTCGCCTTGGGAGCGGCCCGGCGGCTCGCTCGGGACGCACCGATGACTGACGTACTCGAGCTGGTCCGCGATCTCATCGCCCGTCCTTCGGTCACACCGGACGATCTCGACTGCCAGCATTTGATCGCCCTGCGCCTGGCTCCAATGGGCTTTCAATGCGAGACCATCGTCCGCGGCGGGGTCACCAACCTGTGGGCGCGGCGCGGCGATAGCAGCCCGCTGATCGTGTTTGCCGGGCACACCGACGTGGTGCCGCCCGGTCCGCGCGAGAAGTGGGAAAGCGACCCTGTCGTGCCCACCGAGCGCGACGGCTATCTGTACGGCCGCGGCGCGGCCGACATGAAGAGCTCGATCGCCGCGTTCATCGTGGCCTGCGAAGAATTCACGGCGGCCCATCCCCGGCATGAGGGCTCCATCGCCTTGCTGCTGACGTCCGACGAGGAAGGCCCGGCCGTGGACGGCACCGTGATCGTCTGCGACGAGCTCAAGCGCCGCGGCGTGAAGCTGGACTACTGCATCGTGGGCGAACCGACCTCGGGCGAAAAACTGGGCGACATCTGCAAGAACGGCCGCCGCGGCTCGCTGTCGGGCCGCTTGACCGTCAAGGGCGTGCAAGGCCATGTGGCCTATCCGCACCTGGCGCGCAACCCCATTCATTTGCTGGCCCCTGCCCTGACCGAGCTCGTCGCGCAGGAGTGGTACCAAGGCAACGAATACTTCCCGCCCACGACCTTCCAGGTTTCCAACCTGAACTCGGGCACCGGTGCCACCAATGTGGTGCCGGGCGAAGCGGTGGCGCTTTTCAATTTCCGCTTTTCCACGGCCAGCACACCCGAAGGCCTGAAGGCCCGTGTGCATGCCATACTGGAAAAACACGGTCTGGAATACGAGCTGCACTGGGAGCAAGGCGGCGAGCCTTTCCTCACGCCGCGCGGTTCCTTGACCGATGCCTTGACGCGCGCAATTAGCGCCGAGACCGGCGTGACGACCGAGCTCTCGACCACGGGCGGCACATCCGACGGGCGCTTCATCGCCAAGATCTGCCCGCAGGTGATCGAATTCGGTCCCGGCAACGCCACTATTCACAAAATCAACGAGCGCGTCCTGCTCGACGACCTGGTGCCGCTCAAGAACATCTATCGCCGCACCCTGGAAAACCTGCTGTTAAAGAGTTGATGTGACCTCCATTACCGAAAATCGCGATGCGCTGCGGACCGTGCGCGACCTGGCGCGCTACGGCGTGTCGCGCCTGAACGCCGCGCAAGCGGCCCTGGGCCACGGGTCGGACAATGCCTGGGACGAGGCGGTGTACCTGGTGCTGCACGCGCTGCACCTGCCGCCGGACACGCTCGATCCCTTCCTGGACGCACGCGTGCTCGACAGCGAGCGCGCCGCGGTGCTCGATCTCATCGACAGACGCGTGGACGAGCGCGTGCCGGCGGCCTATCTCACCCGTGAGGCCTGGCTGCGCGGGCACCGATTCTATGTCGACGAGCGCGTCATTGTGCCGCGCTCGCCCATCGCCGAGCTGCTCGACGAAGGCCTCGCGCCTTGGGTCGCGGATGCCGATGGCGTCGAATATGTGCTGGATATGTGCACCGGCTCGGGATGCCTGGCCATTCTCGCCGCGCTGGCCTTTCCCAATGCCTGCGTCGATGCGGTCGATCTTTCCCCCGATGCGCTGGAGGTCGCCCAACGCAACGTGGACGACTATGACCTGCAGGACCGGCTGGCCCTGCACCGAAGCAATCTGTTCGACGCTCTGTCTCCTCGGGCTTACGACGTGATCGTCTGCAATCCGCCGTACG
>CALGFL010000185.1 GCA_937881145.1 uncultured Bordetella sp. | reverse complement strand
TGGCCCGATTCGAGTATGTCGCTCACAAAGCTGCGGTCGATCTTGATCTCGGAGATCGGAAAGCGGCGCAGATAGAGCAGGCTCGAATAGCCGGTGCCGAAATCGTCGATGGCAATGGAAAGCCCGAACGCATGCAGCCTGGACAAGATGGCTTCGGTCTGCTCGGGGTTCTTGATCAGCGTGCCTTCCGTGATCTCCAGGACCAGGCGCCCCGGATCGATGCCCGACTCGCGCACCGCGCTCATCACCGACTGCGAAAACGCGGGGTTCTGGAACTGGACGGGAGAGACGTTGACCCCCACGTAGGCGAGCGAGATCCCGTTCGCGTCCCAGCGCGCCAGTTGCGCGCACACCATGCGCAGCGCCCAGCTGCCCAGCAGGTTGATCAGGCCGTTGTCTTCGGCCAGCGGAATGAAGGCCGTCGGCGGCCTCTGGCCCTGCGGATGATTCCAGCGCATCAGCGCCTCGGCCGCGAGCACTTCGCGGGTGCGGGCATCGACGATGGGTTGATAGTGCAGTTCGAACTCGCCCGTGCGGATCCCCGAGAGCATGTCCTGCTCCAGGGAGAACGCCTCGGCCTTCACCTTCTCGAGATCCGACGAATAGAACACGAACTGGTTCTTGCCGCGATCCTTGGCGCTGTACATCGCCAGGTCGGCGTGCTTGAGGAGCTGGCTGCTCTTGAGCCCGTCTTCCGGATACAGGGCGATGCCGATGCTGAACGTGACGCGCAATTGCTGGCCGCCCACCGAGAACGGCCGCTCCAGCGCGGCGACGATGCGCGCGGCAAGGCGATCCCAGGTGTCGGACTCGTCGAGGTTTCCCGCCACCAGAACGAACTCGTCCGCGCCCAGGCGGGCGAACACGTCGTCTTGGTGCAACTGGGCCTTCAGGCGCTTGCCGACCGCGCGCAGCAAGGCGTCGCCGATGTCGTGACCCAGGGAATCGTTGATGCGCTTGAATCCGTCCAGATCCAGCATCATCACCGCGAAAGCCTTGCCGGACGCAACGCCGTTGTCGATGGACTCGATCATCCATTCGCGCAGGTGCGCGCGGTTGGACATGCCGGTCAGCGGATCGCGGCGGGACTCGTCGCGCAGCTGATGTTCCTTGCGCACCCAGGACGTCACGTCATAGCCGTACACATCGCAGCGCGGCTCGTTCTTGTCGCCCGGGCCCTGCGCCAGCTGGACGGAAAGATCGAGCCAATAGCAGCCCTCGTCGGCACGCAGGAACGGGATTGCCGCCTTTTGCGGCTCGCCGGTCGACGACACGAGGGCCATGAGCTCTTCGAGCTCGCGCACGTGCTCGGGCATGACCAGGTCCTGCAGGCTTACCTGCGCCAGATAGGCGGCGGGGTAACCGAGCAGCGCCACCGTGGATTCGGCTGTGGCGAGCAGGCGCCCGCGCGCATCGACATGCACGACGAAAGCGGCGTTCTGCGCGACGATGTCCGCGAGCCGATCGTCTTTCAGTTTCGGCAGATTTTTGTCGGCAGCCGGCAACGCGTGCACCGTTGGCTTCGAGGCCGCTGTCATGTCATTTCCTTCGCACCAGCTTGACCAGCACGCCCAGTCCCACGGGCACAGCGGCGGCGGCCAGGCCGATCAATACGATAGCGTTCAGGTGCACCTTGATGAAGGGAATATTGCCGAAGAAGTATCCCGCCAGCACCAGCAGCACCACCCATAGCAGCGCGCCGATCGTACTGAAAAACTGAAAGCGCCCGAAGGTCATTTCGGCCACGCCGGCCACGAAAGGCGCGAAGGCGCGGATCACGGGGATGAAGCGCGCCAATACCAGCGCCTTGCCGCCGTGCTTTTCGTAAAAATCGTGGGTGCGCATCAGCGCCTTGCGATCGAGGAAGCGCCAGTTGGCCGTATAGACCCGCTTGCCGACTGCGCGGCCGATGAAGAAATTCACCGTATTGCCCAATATGGCGGCAATCAGCAGCAACACGATCACAAGTTCGGTGTTCATGCTGCCTGCGGCGCCGAACGCGCCTGCAATGAAAAGCAGGGAATCCCCAGGCAGAAAGGGCATCACGATCAGGCCCGTCTCGGCGAACACGATCAAGAACAACACAAAATAGACCCAGGCTCCGTATTGGTTTACCCAAACGCCCAGCGTCTGGTCGATGTGCAGAATCATGTTCAGCAAATCAGCCATTGCAATTTCTAGAAAAAACAAAAGGTTAAGGAATATACCTCAAGATTAGAACGAACATACTCGTTCTGTGGGTTTGGCGCCACCCTGCGGATAAAATAGCGACATTCCCTTACCCGCATCCTACATGACCGACCGTCGCTCCATCGCCGCCCTGCCCGACCTGCTGATCAGCCAGATCGCCGCTGGCGAAGTCATCGAACGGCCGGCCTCGGTGCTCAAAGAGCTCCTGGAAAACGCCGTGGACGCCGGCGCGCGTGCCATCGAAGTGCGGCTGGAAGGCGGCGGCATCAAGCGCATCGCCGTTTCCGACGACGGCGGCGGCATCCCGCCCGAAGAGCTGCCCCTGGCGCTGATGCGCCACGCGACCAGCAAAATTCGCGATCTGGCCGAGCTCGAATCGGTTGCCTCCATGGGTTTTCGCGGCGAGGCGCTGGCCTCCGTCGCGTCGGTGGCGCGCCTGACCCTGATCTCGCGCACCCGTAGCGCCGACCATGCCTGGCAGATCGAGGCGGGCAGCCTGCAGGTTTCCCCCGCATCCGGTCCCGCCGGCACCACGGTCGACGTGCGCCAGCTGTTCGACGCGGTTCCGGCGCGCCGCAAGTTCCTGCGCTCCGAAGCCACCGAATTCGGCCACTGCCTGGACGTGCTCGAGCGCATTGCGCTGGCCCATCCCGGCATCGCCTTCCGTCTCTTTCACAACGAACGCGCCCAGCGCCAATGGCTGCCCGCCGATCCCGGCCAGCGCATCCGCGACGTGCTGGGCGAGGACTTCACCAGCCAGGCCCTGCCGCTGCAGCAGTCCGCCGGCGCGATCGCCCTGGCCGGCATGGTGTCGCGCCCGACCGCCTCGCGGGCGCGCGCCGACCGGCAGTACCTGTATGTGAACGGCCGCTACGTGCGCGACCGCACCGTCAGCCACGCGCTGCGCACGGCGTATGCCGACGTGCTGCACGGCGACCGCCAGCCGGCCTACGTGCTGTACCTGGACATCGATCCGGGCGCGGTCGACGTGAACGTGCACCCGGCCAAGCACGAAGTGCGCTTTCGCGACAGCGGCGCAGTGCACCGCTTCGTCGGCCAGATCGTCGGACAGGCCCTGGCGCAGACGGGCGGGGCCCAGGTCGGGGCGGCGATTGCCGAAGGCACCGCCGGCCCGCAAGCCGCGCCGCCAGGCCTGGGGGCCCATCCGGCGCTCGGCCAACCGCAGCCTGCGCCGTCCGCGTCCTACCCGCCGGCCCAGCGTCAGCACACCCAGGTGCCCTTCCGCCTGCAAGAGCCGGCCGGCGTGCCGGTGCGCGACTGGCAGGCGCTCTATCGCCCCCTGGGCGAAACCGCCCCGGCGCAGGTGGACCACGCCACGGTGCCGTACGGCCAGGTTCCCGCCCTGAACGGGGCGGCGCCGCAACAGGCCCTGCCTGGAGCGGCCCTGCCTGAAGCGGCCCTGCCTGATGGCGAGCTGCCGCTGGGCATGGCGCTGGGGCAGTTGCACGGCATCTACATCCTGGCGCAGAACACGCGCGGCCTGGTGCTGGTCGACATGCACGCCGCCCACGAGCGCGTGGTCTATGAGCAGCTCAAGCACGAGCTGGACGCCCGCAGCCTGCCGCGCCAGGACCTGCTCGTGCCCGTCGTCTTTCATGCCAGCGAAAAAGACGTGGCCCTGATCGAGGAGCATCAAGACCAGCTTGCCGAGCTCGGCTTCGAAATGCGCCCCGCCGGCCCCGCGTCCATCGCCGTGCGCTGCGTGCCGGCCATGCTGGCGCGCGGCGACATCGAGACCCTGGCGCGCGCGGTGCTGCGCGACCTGGCCGCCGTGGGCGTCTCGCGGCTGCTCACCGAGCAGCGCAACGAACTGCTGTCCACCATGGCCTGCCACGGCTCCGTGCGCGCCAATCGCAAGCTCACTCTCGACGAGATGAACGCCCTGCTGCGCCAGATGGAAGCCACCGAACGCGCCGACCAGTGCAACCATGGCCGCCCCACCTGGATGCAATGGAGCGTAGGCGACCTGGACAAGCTCTTCATGCGCGGGCAGTAAGCGCGCCTTTCACGCGCTCAAGACATTCGATACCGCCTGTGCCCACCTCCTCTTCAGCCCCTCCGGTGATCTGCCTGGCCGGCCCGACCGCCGCCGGCAAGAGCGCGGCCTGCATGGCTCTGGCGCAGCGCTGGCCGCTGGAAGTCATCAACGTCGACTCGGCCACCATTTACCGCGGCATGGACGTCGGCACGGCAAAGCCCAATGCCGACGAACGCGCCCGGGTGCCTCAGCACCTGCTCGACATCCGCGATCCCGCCCAAACCTATTCCGCGGCGCAGTTTCGCGCAGATACGCTGCGGCTCATCGAAGCGATACGCGGCCGCAACCGCCTGCCGCTGCTGGCCGGCGGCACCATGCTCTATTACAAGGTTCTGCGCGACGGCCTCGACGATTTGCCCCAGGCCGACCCCGCCTTGCGCGCCGAACTCGAAGCGCGCGCCGCCGAGCAAGGCTGGCCGGCGCTGCATGCAGAGCTCGCCAAGCGCGATCCCGCCACCGCGGCGCGCCTGTCGCCCAACGACAGCCAGCGCATCCAGCGCGCGCTGGAGATCTGCATGCTGAGCGGCAGACCCATGTCGGAGCTGCTGGGCGGCATGGGCAGCAACGAAGCCGTTGCCGCGCAGCGCTACATCACCGTCAGTCTCGAACCCTCGGACCGCCTGGCCCTGCACGCGCGCATCGCCCAGCGCTTCGACGCCATGCTGGCGGCGGGCTTTCTCGATGAAGTTCGCGCCTTGCGCGCGCGCGGCGATCTGCACCCCGGCCTGCCTTCAATACGCTGCGTAGGCTATCGCCAGCTATGGGCGCATCTGGACGGCGAGATCACGCTGACGCAAGCGCGCGAGCAAGGCATCGCCGCGACCCGCCAATTGGCCAAGCGCCAGATCACCTGGCTGCGCGCGCAGCCGGACCGCGTGCGGGTCGACTGCATGGCCGGGGATGCGGTCGACCGGGTGGTCGATGCCGTAGCGGGCTTGTCAGGGGCCGCAGAGGCCAGGCACGCTGCTCGTTGAACATGCAAAAACAAAGAACCCGTCCGATTTGCCGGACGGGTTCTTTGTCTCGGGCAAGGCGCGTTAAAGCGATTTCGTGCCGGAGCCCAGCGCCTTCGCGATTTTCTGATCGGTCTTGTATTGGCTCAACGCGTACACGGACCATATCGCCGCGGGGATCCAGCCGACGAGCGAGATTTGCAGGATCAGGCAGATGATGCCCGCGATGGGCCGGCCTATCGTGAAAAACTGCAGCCAGGGCACGACGATTGCCAGGATCAGGCGCATGGTTTGGAATCCCCTTTCTTGAATTGACCGATGCCTTGCGCGGCCACGCCGCGCGCCGGCATTACACCACGACGGTCTGCGCCATGCCCGGCGCCTGCGGCACGATCTCGCCCAGCGTGCAGACCGTCTCGCCCTGCTCGCGCAGCGTCGCGGCGACCACGTCCGCCTGCGCGGCCGGCACTACCACCACCATGCCGATGCCGCAGTTGAACACGCGGTGCATTTCGCCGTCGGCCACGCCGCCCTGCTGCTGCAGCCACTGGAACAGCCGCGGCATCTGCCAGGCGTCGCGATGCAGCCTGGCCGTCAGCCCCGGCTGCAGAATGCGCGGCACGTTGTCCAGCAGGCCGCCGCCCGTGATGTGCGCCATGCCCTTGATCGCCGCACCATGCCTGGCCAGCGCGGCCAGCACCTGCTTGACGTAGATGCGCGTGGGCGCCATCACCACGTCGACCAGCTTCTGGCCATGGAAATCCTGCTCGGGTTTTGCGCCCGCGCGTTCCAGGATCTTGCGCACCAGCGAGTAGCCGTTGGAATGCGCGCCGCTGGACGCCAGGCCCAGCACCACGTCGCCGGCCTGGATGGACTTGCCGTCGATGATGGCCGGCTTGTCGACCGCGCCCACCGCGAAACCGGCCAGGTCGTATTCGCCGTCCGGGTACATGCCCGGCATCTCGGCCGTTTCGCCGCCAATAAGGGCGCAGCCCGCCAGTTCGCAGCCGCGCGCGATGCCGCCCACCACCGCCGCGGCGGTATCCACGGACAGCTTGCCGCAGGCAAAGTAGTCGAGGAAGAACAGCGGCTCGGCGCCCTGCACCAGAATGTCGTTGACGCTCATGGCCACCAGGTCGATACCCACCGTGTCGTGGCGGTTCCACTCGAACGCCAGGCGCAGCTTGGTACCCACGCCGTCGGTGCCCGACACGAGCACCGGCTCGCTGAACTTCTTGGGCACTTCGAACAGGGCGCCGAAGCCGCCGATGCCGGCCAGCACGCCGGCGCGCATGGTACGCGCGGCCAGCGGCTTGATGCGATCGACCAGCGCATCGCCCGCGTCGATGTCGACGCCGGCATCGCGGTAAGTAAGAGGGGCGGAGGTGGGATTAG
>CALGFL010000184.1 GCA_937881145.1 uncultured Bordetella sp. | reverse complement strand
CAGGCCGACCAGGACAAGCTCCAGGCCAATCCGCGCTGGTCGCCCAGCTATGCCTCGCCGTCGAGCGCGACGAACTCGGCCTTCTATTTCACGCACAGCACCCGCGAAGCCGCGCGCGTCATCTTCGCGCATGGCCTGTGGCCCGCCGCGATGGCGATCTGGAGCCAGGGTCCGGGCGGCGGACAAGCGGCCCCCCTGGTAGTGCGCATGGAAGACGCGCGTTGGGTCGACGGCAAACGCTCGGCCGCCGGGCTCGAAGCCCTGCCCTTCGGGCAGCTCGCGCGGAAGGCCCACGACCTGGGCCTGGTCACCGGCGCAGTCGTGCACGTTTTCAATCGCTGGCAATGGTCGCAGGCCGACTTCGAGATCGGCGGTCAGGTCGAGCGCCTGCCGATCGACGGCCTGTCGCTGCGCTACGGCGATGGCGCGACGGCCGCGCAGAAAAAATCGGCCACCACGCCGAACCAATACCAGGTGCTGGACCGCCAGCGCGTGCTCATCCCGCCCGTATCGCGCAACAACGCCGCCGTCACCTACTACAGCGCCGTGGCCACGCTGGTGGAACTGACCGTCAGCGTGGCCAGCGGCAAGGTCGAGCTGCTGAACCATCATTCGATCATGGAGTGCGGCAACATGATTTCGCCGCAGCTCGTATCCGGCCAGCTGCAGGGCGGCACTGCGATGGGCATCGGCCACGCGCTGCACGAATATCTGCCGCTGTACGAAGACGGTCCCGGCAACGGCACCTGGAACTTCAACCGCTACAAGGTACCGCGCGCCGCCGACGTCGCGGTCTGGAGCCAGACCGGCGAAGTCCTGCCGCCCTTGAGCGAAACCGATCCTCCCAAGGGCATCGCCGAAGTGGTGATGATCCCCGTCGTGGGCGCCATCGTGAACGCGATCGCGCACGCCACGGGGCATCGCTTCAAGGATCTGCCCGTCACGCCCGAAAAAATCCAGGAGGCGCTCGCATGACTTCCGCCACGCAAACGCCCGCCCAGGCCGCGCCCCAGGCGCAGCCGCTCACGCGCATGGACATGCAGCCCATCTCGCTCACCGTCAACGGCAATGCCCGCGAGCCCGTCAAAGTTCCCCTGGGCCTGATGATGATCGACTTCCTGCACGAATACCTCGGCTTGACCGGCTCGCGCCTGGGCTGCGGGCAAGGCCTCTGCCACGCCTGCGTCGTCATCGTCGACAAGCCGGACGGCACCAGCGAGGAAATGCGCACCTGCATCACCGGAGCCCATTATTTCGACGGCAAGAAAATCCGCACCGTCGAAGGACTGGCCAAACGCAACGAACAGGGCGAGGTCGTCGAGCTCTCGCCGATCCAGCAGAAATTCCTGGAGCACTTCAGCTTCCAGTGCGGCTACTGCACGCCGGGGTTCGTCAACGCGGCGACCGTGCTGCTCGAACGCCTCAAGCGCGAGCCCGTCGCCAAGGCCAAGGTCGAAGAAACGATCACGGCGGCCTTGAACGACCATATCTGCCGCTGCACAGGCTATGTGCGCTACTACGAAGCCGTAAAAGACCTCGTACTCACCACCCCGGGACTGGTAAAGGACGCGACCTGATGAAACACGCTCAGACTACGGCCACGGTTCTGCGATGCGCATTGACTGCGCTTGGCGCCGCCCTGCTCTGCGTCGGCGGCGGCAACGCCGCGAGCGCGGCATCCGGCCCTGCGGCCACGGCCGTCACCGTCCAATCCACGCCCAACGGCGATAGCGACCAACTCGTGCGCGGCCGCTATCTTGCCCACGCCGCCGACTGCGCCGCCTGCCACACCGCCGAAAACGGCGCGCCTTTCGCGGGCGGCGTGGCGCTCGCCTCGCCTTTCGGCACGCTCTACGGCACTAACATCACGCCCGACAAAGAACACGGCATCGGCAAATGGACCGCCGACGATTTCTACAAGGCGCTGCACGACGGCATCGGTCCCGACGGCCCCTTGTATCCGGCCATGCCCTACACCTCGTACCGCCAACTCACGCGCGCCGACACCGACGCGATCTACGCCTATCTCATGTCGGTCAGGCCGGCCGCCGTCGCCAATCACCCGAACGACCTGCGCTTTCCGTACAACATGCGTTTCGGCGTGCGCTTCTGGAACATGCTCTTCCTGAAGGACGCCCTGCCCGACGCGTCCCACGGCAAGTCCGACGAATGGCTGCGCGGCCGCTATCTGGTCAACGCCCTGGGCCATTGCGCCGAATGCCACACTGCGCGTGGCAGCCTGGGCCAGCTCGACAGCGCCAACCCCTTGGCCGGCGGCGTGCTGGGCCGCGTCAATGCGCCGGACATCACGCCCGCGGGCCTGGCCGCGCGCGGCTGGACAGCAGACGATCTGCAAGCCTTTCTCGCCACCGGCATCGCCAAGCAGGGTTCGGCCTTCGGCGAAATGTATCCCGTCATTCATCTGAGCACGCAATACATGACTTCGGATGACGTGCACGACATGGCGGTCTATCTGCTCGGCGAACAGGCCCCCGCGCCGCAGTCGCTGCCCGCGCCGCCCGCGGACAACGCCCAGCTCCAAACTGGCCACAAGCTCTACATCGCCACCTGCGCCGGCTGCCACGGCATGAGCGGCGAAGGCAAACCCCACGTCGCCGTCGCCACGCTCGGCAACTCGACCGTGCGCCAGAAAGACCCGCACAACCTGCTCGTCGCCATCCTGAACGGTATCCCAGCACAGGACTTCCCCGGCAACGAAAGCATGCAGCGCATGCCCGGCTTCGCCAAAACCCTGAGCGACGACGAAATCGCCCAGCTGGCCAACTACCTCAGGGCCCGGAACGGCCAACCCGCCGACGTCGCAGCCACCACGGTGCACGCGCTAAGGCAGCAGCAATGAAGACGGCCTATCCGCGCGGCGCGCGCCGGTACAGATACCGGTACCCGAATCCCGGATAGGCCATCACCAGATACAGGCAAAGGGTAATGGCCTCGAACTGCAACCACTGCGAAAA